>RFPF01000300.1 GCA_009926295.1 Planctomycetia bacterium | reverse complement strand
CGCCCGCCCGCTCTGCCCCAGGATCGACCTCGCCTCGGCCGACGGCCGGACGCGGCTCGACGCCCTGCGACGCACGCTCGCCTCCCAGGGCGAACTCGTGAGCCCCGCGGGCCGGCAGCGCACGATCGAAGTGTTCGGTGCGCCGCTCACGCCGCGGCAGGTCGTGGAAAGGATCTGTGCCGATGTCCGGGACAGGGGGCTCGCGGCGCTCCTCGACTACACGCGGCGCATCGACCGTGCCGACGTGACGGCCGAGACGCTCCTCGTCCCGCCCGCTGCGCTCGCCGCGGCGCACGCGGCTGCGGCCCCGGAATTTCTCGCGGCCGTCCGCAGGATCCGCGACCGCGTCACGACGTTCCAGCAGGCGGTGCTCTGTCGCGACGTCGAGGTGTCGCTCCCCGGCGGGGGCTGCCTGCGGCAGCGCTACCTCCCGCTCGACCGGATCGGCGTGTGCGTGCCCGGCGGAGCGGCGGCGTATCCGTCGACGCTCCTCATGACGGTCGTGCCGGCCCGGGTTGCGGGCGTGCCCGAGATCGTGGTCGTGGCTCCGCCCACGAGATTCGGATCGGACAACGTCCACGTCCTCGCCACCTGCCACGAACTCGGCGTCACGACGGTGGTGCGGGCCGGCGGCGCGCAGGCCGTCGCGGCGCTCGCCTACGGCGTGGAGGGCGTGCGCCGCGTGGACAAGATCGTAGGCCCCGGCAACCTGTTCGTGGCCCTCGCGAAGGAGCACGTGTTCGGCGATGTCGCAATCGACTCCATCGCCGGGCCGAGCGAGATCGTGATCGTGGCCGACGCGTCCGGCCGCCCCGGCTGCATCGCCGCCGACATGCTCGCCCAGGCGGAGCATTCCCCGGGCTCGGCGATCCTGCTCACGGCCGACGCGGCGCTCGCCGACAGCGTGGCCGAGGCACTCGCGGCCCAGGTGGCCAAGCTCGACCGCGCTGACCTCACCCGTGACAGCCTGGAGCGATTCAGCGCCATCGTCGTCACGCGCAGCGACGCCGAATCGGCCGCCCTCGCCGATGACATGGCCGCCGAACATCTCTCGATCGACACCGCGGATGCGGAGGCGACGCTTGCGCGGATCCGGCATGCCGGTGCCGTGTTCCTCGGTCCCTCGAGCCCCGTGGCCGCAGGCGACTACGCCGCCGGCCCGTCGCACGTGCTGCCGACCGGCGGTACAGCCCGCTTCGCGGAGGGCCTGTCGGCGAACTCGTTCCTCCGCGGCGGCAGCGTGATCAAACTCGCACCGCGCGACCTGGCCGAGATCGCCACCGACATCGCCACGCTCGCGAACGTCGAAGGCCTCCGCAGCGTCGAAGCCCGGACAGGGTGACGTGAGGTAGGCCTGCGTGCCTTGGCCTTGGGTAAGAACGCGCCGGCTCGTGACTGCCCAGCACCTCTCGCTTGACGTTCGCCTCGGCCCTCCCGGCCTCGGCTCTCTGCGTGTCCGCTTCGCTTTCGCCATCCATGGCTGCGCTCGCTCCCACAGCCCGCTGGCATGGACAGCCACGAGCCTCCTTAACTGGAGCAAGACGGTCCCTCGCTAGCGCTTCGGGCTTGCGTTCCAGGGGAGGCGAGGGGTTGCCCCGTACCATTGAGCCGGCGTGGCCGACCAGCGGAGCCATGGATGGCGCAGCGCCAGTCGGTCAGAGTGAACGCAGCCCTGAGGGCGTAGTGAACGTCCGGCGAGATGGTACGGGGCAACCCCGAAGCCGGATTGGGAGAGTCGAGCGATGCGCCGGTTGTGCCGGTTGTGCGGGCGGGTGCCGGGAGCGCCAGAGCCGTGAGGTAGACTTCAGGGCATGAATCCGACTCGGTCCGCCACGCAGCCGCTCGTTCGCCCCGACATCGCCGCGCTCGCGGGCTACGTGCCCGGCGAGCAGCCGCAGGGGGGCAAGTGGATCAAGCTCAACACGAACGAGAATCCCTACCCGCCGTCGCCCGCGGTGGCCAGGGCCCTGGCGGCGACCGCTGCCGGCCGCACGCTCGCGAAGTATCCCGACCCGCTGGCCACCGTGTTTCGGGTGCGGGCCGCTGAGATCCTCGGCGTTGATCCCGACTGGATCATCTGCGGCAACGGCAGCGACGACCTGCTCACGATCCTGGTTCGCACGTTCGTCGGGGCGGGGGAGTGCCTGCGGATGCCCTACCCGAGCTACATCCTCTACCGCACGCTCGCCGGGATCCAGGGAGCGGTGTGCGACGAGTTTCACTACGGGCGGGATTGGGCGCTCGCCGACGCCTTCGCCGCTCCGCGGACGGCGGCCGGCGACGACATCAAGCTCGCGATCATCGCCAACCCCAACAGTCCGTCCGGTACGCTGCTGCCACCCGCACGAGTCCGTGAACTCGCCGGCCGTCTGCCCTGTGCCCTCGTCGTCGACGAGGCATACGGCGATTTTTCCGATTCCAACTGCCTCGACCTGGTGCGGGAAAACGACCGCGTGATCGTGAGTCGGTCGTTCAGCAAGTCGTATGCGCTCGCCGGCCTGCGGTTCGGGTTCGCAGTGGCGCAGCCGCACGTGGTCGAGCAGCTGCTCAAGGTGAAGGATTCCTACAACTGCGACACCCTCTCGATCGCGGCCGCCACCGCGGCGATCGACGACCAGGCGTGGCTCGCCGACAATCGCGCGAAGATCGTCGCCACGCGGCGGCGGCTCACCGATGCGATGCGGGCCGCGGGCTACGCCGCCGTCGAAAGCCAGGCGAACTTCGTGTGGTGCACGCACCCCGAGCGGCCGCACAGGCCGGTGTACGAGGCGCTGAAGGCCCAGGGGATCCTCATCCGCTACATGAACTACGCCGGCTGGGGCGACGGGCTCAGGATCACCGTCGGCACCGACGACGAGATCGACGCCTTTCTCACCTGCCTGAAGACCATCTGACTTTTTCCCGCCCACACCACGGACAGATCATGTCCCGCACCGCCACCGTCGCCCGAGACACGACTGAAACGCAGATCACGCTCACGCTCGGCCTCGACGGCACGGGCAGGGCCGATGTCGCGACCGGGCTCGGCTTCTTCGACCACATGCTCACGCTGCTCGCGGCGCACTCGCTTTGCGATCTCACGATCCGCTGCCAGGGCGACCTGCACGTGGACGGCCACCACACCGTGGAGGACGTGGGCCGAACGCTCGGCCTCGCGCTCAAGGACTGCCTCGGCGAACGACGCGGGATCCGCCGCTACGGCCACGCGATCATCCCCATGGACGAGGCGCTGGCCACCGTGGCCGTCGATCTCGGCGGCCGCGCGGCCTGCGTGTTCTCCGTCGATTTCCCCGTCCCCACGATCGGCAGCTTCGACGCCCAGCTCGTGGAGGTGTTCTGG
>RFPF01000299.1 GCA_009926295.1 Planctomycetia bacterium | reverse complement strand
CGCCGGCTGTGCGGCCCTCCCACCGCAGGAGCAGTTTGCCGCCGCCCGTGAAGTTCCCGATCACGGTGGCCTCCACGCCCTCCGCGGCCGCCACCCCCAGCAGTCTCTCCCGGTCGGCCGGCGCGACGGCGAGCACCATCCGCTCCTGCGCCTCGGAGATCCACACCTCCGTGGCCGAGAGGCCCTCGTACTTCAGCGGCACCATGTCGAGGTCGACGATCGCGCCCAGCGTCGCGCCCATCTCGCCCACGGCGCTGGAGAGTCCGCCGGCACCGCAGTCGGTGATGGCGTGGAACAGCCCCTGCCGCGCGGCCTCGAGCACGAAGTCGGCGAGCATCTTCTCGTGGATCGCATGCCCGATCTGCACGGCTCCCCCCGACTGGCTCTCGCTCGCGCTCGAAAGTTCCTCGCTGGAGAAGGTGGCACCGTGGATGCCGTCGCGGCCGGTGCGGCCTCCGGCGACGACCACGAGGTCGCCGGGTTGCACCGCCGCGCCCGCCGCGGAGTGCCGTGGCATGATCCCCACCGTGCCGCAGAACACGAGAGGATTGCAGAGGTAGCCCGGATCGAACGCCACCGCTCCGGCGATCGTGGGAATTCCCATACGGTTGCCGTAGTCACGGACGCCCGCCACCACGCCGGCGAGCAGCCGCCGCGGATGGATGACGCCCGGCGGCAGGTCGGCCGGGGGCGTGTCGGCCGGACCCACGCAGAACACGTCGAGGTTGGCGATCGGCCTCGCGCCCAAGCCCGTGCCGAGCACGTCGCGGATCACGCCACCGAGGCCGGTGGCGGCACCGCCGTAGGGCTCGATCGCCGACGGGTGGTTGTGCGTCTCCACCTTGACGCAGATGTCGTGGTCACCGTCGAACCGGACCACGCCCGAGTTGTCGCGGAACACGCTCACGCACCAGTCCCGAGGCCCGAGACGCTCGCGGATCGTGCGCGTGGCGGCGAAGACCGTCTCCTTGAGCAGGTTGTCGAACCGCACCGGGCCCGCCGGACCCTCGTGATCGACCGGGCTTCCGAGCGTCTTGTGGCAGCAGTGCTCGCTCCACGTCTGGGCGATCGTCTCCAGTTCGATTTCGACCGGGTCGCGGCCGAGCCCGCGAAAGTGGTCGCGCACCGCGGCCAGCTCCCGCGGCGACAGCGCCAGGCACCGCGAACGGCTCAGGGCCGCCAGGGCGGCGTCGTCGAGCCCCTCGAGCCTCACCGCCTCCTGCACGAAGGCCCAAGGCCGTCCTCCGGACAGCGATTCGAGCATCAGGGGCCCGATCACGACCTCGTGGATCGCCTCGCTCGCGAGCAGCTTCCAGGCAAGACGCTCGACGTCGGCGGGAGGGAGTTTCGGCAGCCAGAACTTCCGCACGCTCCTCACCGCCGCGGGCCTCATCCCGAGCAACGCCATCGCCTCGCGGGCGCTCTGCCCCGCGGGGTCGGTGACACCGGCCCGCGGCAACACGTGGAGGGTCGTGGGCAGGTCGGCGGGCCCGGCCGGAAGCGTCGCGTCGCCGACCGCCCCGACGACGAACGATTCCGTCACCGGGTCGGCGAGGAGACGGGCGGCGAGCCGCTCCGCCTCGGACCGCGAGAGGTCGCCCTCGATGAGCCAGGCTGAGGCGCTGCGGGCCCGCGTGCATCCGACGATGCCGAGTTCGGCGGCGCCGGCCACGACGGCGCGGGCGGCGTGGTCGGCGTCGGCGTCGAGCGTTTGGACGTCAACTTCCCACAGCATCGCGGGCATCCTTGGCGGCTGCGAGCAGGGCGACGAGCTTGCGGCGGTCTCCCTTTTCGAGGGCGAAGAGGATCTTTTCGGCGGCCGACGCGACCCGCGACAGCGCCTTGGCCACCGCAGCCGCGTTGTCGAGGAGGATGTCGGCCCACAAATCGGGGTCGCCGGCGGCGATCCGCGTCGTGTCGCGCCAGCCGCCGGCCGTGAGGTTCCGCGCTTCGTGGGGCGTGGTGGCAGCGAGCGCCGCGGCGATCACGTGGGGGGCGTGGCTCGTGGCGGCGAGCAGTCGGTCGTGCTCCTTGGGCGGCATGACGAACACGGTCGCGCCGAGGGCCGCCCAGAAGCCGCCCACCGCCTCGACGTCGGCCGCGGGGGTCGACCTTCCGGGCGTCACCACGGCGACGCGCCCGCTGAAAAGGTCGCCGACGGCGGCTGCCGGTCCCCGCCGATGGCTGCCTGCGATTGGGTGCGCTGCAACGAAACGGCCGCGATGCCCGCGACGCCGCTTCTCCCAGGCGGCGACGATCGAGGCCTTCGTGCTCCCTGCGTCGGTGAGCAGCGTGCCGGGCCGCACGGCGGAGTCGGCCTCGTCGAGAAGGGCCGGGATCGACGCCACGCCCGTGGCGACGACGACGGCATCCGCCTGCGCCGCGGCCCCGGCGAGGTCCGTGGTGGTTTCGGTCACCGCTCCCAGTCGCTTCGCCTCGGCGAGCGACGCCTTGGAGCGGCCGACTCCGATGACGCGGGCCGCCAGCCTGCGGGACAGGAGCGTCAGGCCGATCGAACCCCCGATCAGCCCCACACCGACGATCGCGACGGTCGGCCAGTGCGGTTTCGAGGCGGCGGCAGGCATGGCGGGTTTTTAGCAGATGCGCGGGTCGTGTGTTAGAAGGTGCCGGTATCGAAGCCCCTCGATGGGCGAGGAACGCCGCCGATGGAATCTCGTTGGCAACTGCCCGAGCCGCTGCTCGCCGACATGCTCGGGCGGCTGTCGACGTCCCTGGCCGCCGGGATCGACGTGCGGCGGGCATGGGAGGGCGAGGCACGACGCGTGCCGGCACGCTGGCGGCACGCGATGCAGGCCGTGGCGGCCTCCCTCGCGTCCGGCTCGGGGCTGGGGGAGGCGCTCTCGGCGGCGGGCCGGGCGTTCCCGCCTTTCGTACAGGGCATGGCGAGCGTCGGTGACCAGACGGGGCACGAGCCAGAGACCCTGCGCGACGTGGCCGAAACGCTGCGGGCCGGCATCCGGGCGCGTCGGGCCCTGCGACAGTCCCTCGCGCAGCCGGCGTTCCAACTCGCCGTGGCGGCTGTCGTCGTGGGCGTTCTGATCCTCATCGCGGGGCTGCTCCGCGACCTGAAGGACCGGGGGCTGCTCGCCGACACGCTCGTGGCGTTCGTGACGGAGTTCGGCCGCATGCCGACCTTCCAGAAGGGGGCCAGCGGCCGCGACCACAACCCGTCGGGCTTCACGGTCTGGCTCGCCGGTGCCGGCGTGAAGCGGGCCTTCTCGCACGGCGCGACCGACGAGTTCGGCTACAAGGCGGCCGAGAACGTCGCGACGATCTACGACCTCCACGCCACGATCCTCCACCTCCTCGGCCTCGACCACACGCGGCTCTCGTTCTACAACAACGGCATCGAGCGCAGGCTCACCGACGTCCATGGC
>RFPF01000298.1 GCA_009926295.1 Planctomycetia bacterium | reverse complement strand
CCCGAAAGCGACGAGGAGGCGGCTGCGATCCCGACCACGATGCCCTACATCGTGATGATCGCCGACGAGATCGCCGACATGATGATGACGGCAGGCAAGGAGATCGAGCAGCACATCATCCGCCTGGCCCAGAAGAGCCGGGCGGTCGGCATCCACCTCGTGCTCGCAACGCAGAAGCCGACGGTGGACGTGATCACCGGCCTGATCAAGAGCAACCTGCCCGCCAGGATCGCCTTCCAGGTGGCCAGCCGCACGGATAGCCGCGTGGTGCTCGACGAAATGGGGGCGGAGCGGCTCCTCGGCAACGGCGACATGCTCTTCCTCTCGCCGGGCACGAGCCAGATCCTCCGCGGCCAGGGCACGTATCTCTCCGACGACGAGATCGGCCGCGTGATGGCGGCGGTCGGCACCGACAAGCCGCAGTACGCGGAGGAACTCGTGAACCTCCAGCCCGCCCCGTCGGGCGACGCGCCGAAGGGCCCGAGTCCGAAGGATCGCGACGAACTCTACGAGGCGGCCGTGGAAGTGGTGATCCGCGAGGGCCGTGGCAGCGTGTCGCTCCTCCAGCGGGCGCTCGGCGTGGGCTACGGCCGCGGGGCCCGCCTCATCGACTTCATGGCCGAGGACGGCGTCGTGGGGCAGTATGCGGGCAGCCAGGCCCGCGAGGTCCTCCTCACGATGGAGCAATGGGCCGAGCGCAACGGCACCCAGCCGCTGCCCGCCGATCCCGCCCCCCGCAGCAAGTTGAAGATCCAGCCGCACGCCACACCGGCCGTCATCGACGACGACGAGGAGGCCGACCGCGAGGAGGCCTTCGCCGAAGCCTGGGAAGACGAAGAGGCCGACGAAGACGGCGACGACCTCGGGGATGACGACGCCGACGACGACGCCGATAACGACGAGTAGCGAGCGGCCCCAGGCTCGCCCTGCCGCTCTCGTTTCGGGTCCAGCCGCTGCCAATTCCCGCAGCCGCCCGCGGAGGCTACGCTTGAGCCATGCGCACGATCGAAATCTACGACACCACGCTCCGCGACGGCAGCCAGGGGGAAGGCGTCAATTTTTCCTTGGAGGACAAACTCTCGATCACGAAACGGCTCGACGAGGCGGGTGTGGATTTCATCGAGGGCGGCTATCCGCTCTCGAACCCGAAGGATTCCCAGTATTTCGAGCGGGTGCGAGGGCTGAAACTCGCCCACTCGCGGGTGTGTGCGTTCGGCATGACCCGCCGCCGTGGCATGACGGCCGCCGCCGATCCTGGCATGAAGGCGCTGCTCGATGCGGGCACGAGCGTCGTCACGATCGTGGGCAAGACGTCCGCCTTCCACGTGAGCGAGGTGCTCGGCGTTTCGCGCGAGGAAAACCTCGCCATGATCGCGGACACCGTGTCGTATCTTGCGCAGTCGGGCCGCGAGGTGTTTTACGACGCGGAGCACTTCTTCGACGGCTGGAAGCTCGATCGCAGCTATGCGGCCCAGACGATCGTCGCCGCCGCCCGTGCGGGAGCCACGCGGATCGTGTGCTGCGACACCAACGGTGGAACACTCCCCGACGAGGTCGCCCGGATCCTGGGCGAGGCTGCAGACGCTCTGAAGGCGGCCGGCGTCGACCGGCCGCTCGCCATCCACTGTCACAACGACTGCGACCTCGCCGTCGCCAACTCGCTCGCGGCCGTCGCGGCCGGCGCCGTGCAGGTACAGGGCACGATCAACGGGATCGGCGAGCGCTGCGGCAACGCGGATCTCATCTCGGTGGTCGCGAACCTCGCCCTCAAGCTGCCCGGCTACGCCGTGCTCGGGGGCAACGGTGCAGCGCATCTTACGGAACTCTCCCGGTTCGTTTACGAGACGGCCAACATGAGCTACCGTCCCGGACAGCCGTTCGTGGGTGCGAGCGCTTTTGCGCACAAGGGAGGCATGCACGTTCATGCCGTGGCGAAGGCGACGGAGTCATACGAACACATCACTCCCGAGGCGGTGGGCAACTCCCGGCGGATCCTCGTGAGCGAGCTCTCGGGCCGCTCGAACATCGCCGCCCTCGTCACGCGGGCCGACGTGAAGGAGAACCGCCCCCTGCTCGACAAGGTGCTCGCCGAGGTCTGCCGGCTCGAAAACGAGGGCTGGCAGTTCGAGGCGGCCGGGGCGTCGTTCGAGTTGCTCGTCGATCGCTGTGCCGGCACGTTTCGCCCGGCCTTCGACAAGGTCGCCTACAACGTGGCCGTGGAGAGCCGGGAAGGATCCGATGTTCGCACCGAGGCCACGGTGAAGCTCTCCGTCGATGGACAGCAGCGCCACGAAGTGGCGGAGGGGGACGGCCCCGTGAATGCCCTCGACGCCGCGCTCCGCAAGGCCCTCGCCGCGGCCTACCCTGCCCTCGCCCGCATGCACCTTCTCGACTACAAGGTGCGGGTCATCAACGCCCAGGAGGGCACGGCTGCGAAGGTGCGGGTTTCGATCGAGAGCACCGACGGCGACCGCGTCTGGGGCACCGTCGGCGTGAGCGAAAACGTGATCGAGGCCAGTTGGCTCGCGCTCGCCGACTCGTTCCACTATTTCTGTCGGGCCTAGGGCTCCCCGCGGGCCTCGGCGGATCCCTATGCGGCCGCCCGCAGCATCCAGGCGGCCAGAATCGCCCGCAGCGTCCAGAAAACCGTCCGCAGCCAGTTCGACCGCACGAGCGCGGCGACGACGTCCGGGTCATGTCCCTCCCGGGCGAGCCGGGCATGGAGCGGCATCTGAAGGAATCCGGTCGAGAGCCAGAGCGCGAGCACGGCCGCCAGGCCGAGCGTCGCCACGCTCCGCGGCACGCCGGCCGGAGGATTCCAGGCGAAGACGGCCGCGGCGAGCCCCTCGGCGAGCATGAACGGAATCACCACGCAGCCGGTGAGCCGCTGGTTCTCGAGTGCAAACGCCCGTTCGTCGCCGCCCGCCCGCACGAACAACGGATAATGAACGACCTGCACGAACCAGATGATGCCGCACATCGCTCCCGAAGCCACCGCCTGAACGAGCAGCAGGAGGTCCGATGGTGTCATCATGCAGGCGTACGACGCTCAGCGGCTCGCGGGCGAACGGCGTTCCAGCCGAACCCATGCACGCGGGCCGCATGATAGAGGATCAGGGCGAAGGGCACCCACCAGAGAAGGTCGTTCGTGGGCAGCGTCACGCCGAACGCGGGCGGCACCTCTCCCTTGAGCACGCCGACAACATATCCCAAGGGTCCGAAAATCTTGCCCAGAAAGCCCACGAGCACGATCGGCCAGTGCCGCACAGGATCGGATGCAGCGGCGAGATAGCCGATGCCATACACGCCCACGATCATCCCCACACACTGCCAGATGAACGGATAGTTCGGCTGCTCCATCCCTGTGAGCGTGAACAACCACGATGGGACGAGCACGGTGAGCGCGCCCCAT
>RFPF01000297.1 GCA_009926295.1 Planctomycetia bacterium | reverse complement strand
TCGGTGGCGATCGTGTTGACGGCCGCGTCGGGGCCGTCGTTGCGGACCACGATCGTGTAGACGACGGTGTCGCCGATCACGGGCGTGGCGCTCCCGACCGACTTCTGAATCGACAGGTCCGCCACCAGCGGCGTCTCGGTGACGCTGCTGGTGTTGTTCGACTTGTCGGGATCGTATTCGTTGGCCTTCGTGACCGTGACGACGTTGGTCTGGGCCGCGGGCGAGACGACCTCGGCGGTGATCGTGAGCGTCGCCTGCGCATTGGCGGCGAGCGACCCCACGTCCCATTCGCCGGTGGCGGGGTCGTAGCTGCCCTGGTCGGGCGTGGCCGAAAGGAACGCGAGCCCGGCAGGCAGAAGATCGGTGATCACGATGTCGGTGGCGGTATCCACACCGAAATTCGAGAGCACGATCGTGAACGTGATCGCGTCGCCGACGTTGGGGCGGGGAACGTCGACGTCCTTGACGACGTCAAGGTCGGCATACTTCGGCGTTTCGGTGACGCTGTCGGTGTTGTTGGACGGATCGGGATCGTACTGGTCGGACGTCAACACGCTCGCCGTGTTGGTCTGCGGCTGCGGGAACCCGGAGGTGGGCGTCTTCACGCGAGCCTGGATCGAGAGCGTGCGGTCGTAGGAGGTGTCCACGGTGCCGACGTCCCAGATGCCCGTGCCCGGCGTGTAGGTGCCCTGGCTGGGCACGGCGGACACGAACTCCAGACCCGCGGGCAACTGGTCGAGGACCGTGACGCCCGTCGCGGTGTCGGCGCCGAGATTCGAGAGCGTGATCGTGAACGTGATGATGTCGCCGACGTTCGGCGTCGCGTCGCTCACCTGCTTGTCGACGGCGAGATCGGCATACTGCGGCGTCTCCGTGACGCTGTCGGTGTTGTTCGTGGGATCGGGGTCGTATTCCCTGGCGGACACCGTGGCCGTGTTGGTCACGGCGGCAGGGATGCCGCTCGCGGGCCTGTCGACCGTGGCGGAGATGAACAGGGTCGGGAAATCGGAGGTCGTGAGCGTGTCGATCGTCCAGACGCCGGTCGCGTCGTCGTAACTCGTCCCTCGCGGCACCACTGCGCCCGCGAACGTGACGCCGGCTGGAAGCAGGTCGTTGACCACGACGCTGGTGGCCGGGTCGGGGCCGAGGTTCGCCACCGTGATGGCGAACGTGATCGTGTCGCCGACGTTCGGCGTGGGATCGCTGACGTTCTTGAAGACGGCGAGATCGGCCTGCAGCGGCGTTTCCGTGGAACTGTCGGTGGAGTTGTCGGGATTGGGGTCGGGCGTGCTCGACGTCGCGGTCGCGGTGTTCGTCTGCGGTAGCGCCGGCCCGGAGGACGGAGTTTTCACCGTGGCCACGATCGTGAGCGTGTTCGTTGTTCCGGCGGCGAGGCTGACGGGCAACGTCCAGTCGCCGGTGACCGAGTTGTAAGTGCCGGCGCTCGGTGTCGCGGACACGAACTCGAGGCCCGCGGGCAGCGGGTCGGCGACGACGACGTTGGCTGCAGCGCTGGGGCCGAGGTTCTCGAGCGTCACCGTGAACGTCACGTTGTCACCGACCTGCGGCCGCGGGTTGTCGACCGTCTTGCTCACGACCAGATCGGCCTCGAGCGGGCTCGTGGGCGTCTTCGCGGTGTTGTTCTTGCCGTTGGGATCGTAGACGTCGCTGTCGGTGATCGTGACGGTGTTGAACGACGTGCCCGAAGCGGTGGCCTGCACCGTGATCGTGAGCAGTTTCGTCTGCCCCGGGGCGATCGAGGGCACCGTCCAGATCCCACCGGCCCCACCGGGCGTGAACGTGGTGCCCGCGGCAGCCGAAGCCGACCTGAAGGCCACGTTGCCCGGCAGCGTGTCGGTCACCTCGACGTTCGTCGCCGTCGACGTGCCGAGGTTGAAGAGGCTCACGGTGTAGGTGATCGTGTCGCCCACGTTCGGGCTGACGTTCGACGTCGTCTTCTTGACGCCGAGATCGGCGTACTTCGGCGTCTCGCTGACCGTGCCCGTGTTGTTGCCGGGGTTCGGGTCGAGTTCGTCCACCTTGGTGACCGTCGCCGTGTTGGTGAGCGTGGCGGGAATCGCGCCGGCCGCGGCGGGGGCGTTGACCCGTGCGGTGAGCGTGAGCGTCTTCTTGTTGGCCGCACCGACGTTCACCGTGCCCACGGTCCAGACACCGGTGCCGGCGTTGTAGTCGGCGCTCGGACTCGCCGAGAGGAACGTCAGCTCCGACGACGACGGGAACGAGTCGGTGATCTCGACGTTGTGGGCGATGCTCGGCCCGTTGTTCGTGACCGTCACCGTGAACGTGATCGTGTCGCCGACGTTCGGGCTGGCGTTGCTCACCGTCTTCACGACGACCAGGTCGGCCGAGTTGACCGTGAGCGTGGCCGAGCCCGAAGTTTCGTAATTGTTGAGCTGGCCGAGGGTCGTCGAGCCCGAGCCAGTCCGCTCGTAGGCGTTCGTATTGTTGGGTGTGATCTGCCCGGGATTGCCGTCGAGGCTCGTCCACCGGACGTAGTCCGTGTTCACGATCTTCTGGCCGGCCGTCACGCCCGCCGCGAGCGTGCCGGTGACCGTCAGCGTGATCTTTCGGCCTGCGGGTAGTTTCGGCATGTCGAAGGGCGTGGTCGTCGAAAGCGTGTTGCCGACGAGGTTGAAGTTGGCGGCCGTCACACTGCTCGCCGTGTCCACGACCGACGCGAGGGCGACGCCCGCGATCTGCGCTGGAATCACGTCGGCGAGCGTGGCCTCGAAGGCGTCGGTGTCGCTGGTGGCCGCCTGCTCGATCACGATCGTGTACGTCACGGGGTCGCCGACATTGCCCCCCGCACCGCCGACCACGACCGACTTCGTGGTCGTGAGCTTCGGCTCGATGACGGTCACCGCCCCGCTCGACACGTCGGCGGTGAAGTTGGCCCCGTTGTTCCAGGTGGTCTTCGCCCTGTTGACGAGACTCGTGCCGCGGACGTTCGAATTCACGTTGAGCACGACCGCTTCCACCGTGAACGTGATCGTCTCGTCGGTGCCGCTGTCGGTGTCGGTGTTGACGATGTCGCCGAGATCGTAGGTGAAGGTCTGGGCACCCGTGCCGAGAGTCGGGGCATTGGTGAGGCCGGGCACCGTCAGGAACGAAGGAGCGTTGTTCACGGCGGAGATCGTCCCGGCCGGGAGCGTGTCGATGAGCTTCGCCGCCGGCGTCCGCCCCTGCGGGATCTTCATCGTGACGGTGTAGGTGGCGGTCTCGCCGATGACGGCCTGGCTGAGCGAGTTGGTGGAGTTTTCGATCGACGTGGCGACGAGCGCCTTCGTGACCGACGGCTGCGCCACCGTCACCGTCGCCGGATCGCTGGCCGTGTAGTTGTTGAGCTGGCCGAGCGACGTCGAGCCCGAGCCCGTCCGCTCGTAGGCGTTGGGG
>RFPF01000296.1 GCA_009926295.1 Planctomycetia bacterium | reverse complement strand
TGGACGTGGCCCTCCGCGACTCACGGTGGTTCCCGCCGCAAGGGCACAACCGATCGTGAGCATCCAGGCAAGTGTGCGAACCACGGCCCCTCCCAGACCACCCAAACGAGGGGTGTGCCACTGTGATCGGTGCGGGGATTTTCCGGCTTGAAGAGACCGTGATGTGGTCGCCGTGGAGGGGTTGGGCAAGGTGTGCGGCCGTCGACGATCCGCTCGAGCCAGAGGGCCCCCGAGCGATCGCTCCGCATATCGAGCCGGAGTGTCGGCCCGGGAGTGCACCTGCCACCGTCCCGTCCGATCGTCCTGGACAGCGCGTCGATGGATCGCGCCCCGTACGATTCCATGTCCGTTTCCGCCCTTCCGGAGGATGTTTTCATGATCGCCACGATTACTCCTGCGATGCTCGCCGACCTGCGCCGCAAGGGTGAGAAGGTCACGCTGATCGACGTCGCGAGGTGCACGTCGACTTCGCCCACAACATCCCGCTCGACCGTCTCGACCTGCAGGCCGTGAAGGCCATCGCCGGCGACGGACCTATCTATTTTGTCTGCAAGTCAGGCGGCCGCAGCCAGAAGGCCTGCGAGAAGCTACTCGCAGCGGGCCTCGCGGGCGTGGTCAGCGTGGAAGGGGGCACCGCCGCCTGCGAGGCGGCCGGGGTGCCGGTGGTGCGCGGTCGCAAAGTCATGTCGCTCGAGCGGCAGGTGCGGATCGCCGCCGGGGCGCTCGTCGCCGTCGGTGCGGCGCTGGCCGCCTTCGGCCCCGCAGCGCCGGTGAACTGGCAGGCGATCAGCGCTGGCCTGGTGGGCTTCGTGGGCTGCGGTCTCGTGTTCGCGGGAATCACCGACACCTGCGGCATGGCGATGCTGATCGCCCGGATGCCGTGGAACCAGGCGACCGGCGCCAGCTGCCGCACCGTCGCCTCCTGCTCGCGTTGACCCACACGTGGAGCGGAGTCGTCGCCGGCCACCTCGCCGGCGGCATGAACGCCGGCGTGCGCGCCACATTCGCCGCCCTGCGCGTCGTGCACATGGGATCCGCCGATCAGTGCTTGTGGTCGTGCGTGTGGCCGCTCACCTTGCCGACATAGACCTTGCCGGCGATTTCGACGTTCAGACGGCCGGAGGCGCCGTGGGCGTCGATCGCCTGGCACACCTGTTTCCCGCTGGCGGCGAACGCCGATGCCGAGGCTGTGAAGAAGATCGGCGTGACGGAGCAGACCGAACCACAGTTGGAAGAAAGAAGTTCGGTGGTCTTCGGATGGGCCGGCAAAGTCCACCGAATTCGCCCTGGCCGGAACGCCACGGGCCAGTCTCGTTTCTCCGGCCCGCGCGACCGATCCCACCAGAGCCCCTCCTGCGAGGGGTAAGGCTTGGTGGGTAAGGCTTGGTCGCGGTGGGATGCACCATGAAGTCACTCGGTCGGTCCAGGCCCGCAGGCCGTTGGTGCCGCATCCTCGGCGTGGTCGTCAGCCTGATTGCGGCTCCGTGGTCTGGCCTGGGTGTTCGCGCAGCTGACCTGGGCACGTTTCCGGCGTGGACGTCGTATGGGCTCACCGAGGCGCTCATCATGGGCCGCGACAACCAGGCGGCGAACCAGCCGCTGGTCGTCGAGGTCGGCAACCCGGGCAACGTGCTGCTTTCAGGCAACAACCTCCAGTTTCCCTTTGGCGGCGGCCTCCGCGCCTTCTACGGCGCCCGAAATGCCGACACGGCCGGGTGGGAGATGGGGTATTTCGGTCTCTACGGCCAGTCGGCCAGCGCCGTCACGAGCATCGCTGCGCCGCAGTTTCTCCAGGCTCCGGGGCCGCTCGGCGACTCGCTGACCGATCAGGGCGAGGCGGCGACGCTCACCTGGAACTCCACGATCAACGGCGCGGAAGCCAACGTGTTTCGCACCTCCACCGACTGGAGCGACCGTCGCGAGGCCTGGCGGACGGTCGATTGGATCGTCGGCTTCCGCTACGTGAGCGTCGAGGAGTCGGCGTCGCTGAACATCAAGAGTTGCGACTGCGAGGGCCCATACGTCCCGTATGGCGTGCACACGAGCAACAACATGTTCGGCGGCCAGATCGGGACCCGCGGCCGCCTCACCCGGGAGCGCTGGGCGTTCGAGGGCTGGGCGAAGGCCGGCCTCATGGGATCCGTCGAGCGTCAGAGCCAGGATGCCATCGTCGACTACCAGGGTTTCCTGCAGCGGGCGGCGTCCTCGTCGGCCGCCACCGGGGTGGGATTCATCGGCGACATCAACCTGTCGGCCATCTATCGGCTCAACGACACCTGGGGTATCCGCGCCGGCTACAACACCATCTGGATCGGCGGCGTGGCGTTGGCACCAAACCAATTCTCGTTCGCGGCCGACGGCCCCGTGACCTCCGTCAGCAACGGCGGCGGCATCTTCCTCCACGGCGCGAATCTCGGCCTCGAGGCCCGCTGGTGAGGCTCACGCCCTGAGCGAGCGCACGGTGAGCGGGCTGCGCTTGGTCATGTTCGTGATCCGCAGCGGCGGCAGGTAGCCCGACGAGAGCGGGAGGGGGCTCGTCACGCTGCCCAGGCGGGTCCACACGGTGACCCCGGTCGTGCCGGCGGTCCCCTGCTGGCCCTGCACGGCGTAGACGCGGTCGACGATGCCGTCGCCGGTGGTGTCGAGCGAGGTCGCGTAAACCTTGGCGTTGGGCTTCGCGAAGCTCGAAAAGGCCGTCAGGCGGGCGGCCTGCGTGAACGTGCTGCCCGAGTAGACCTCGACCACCGACATCCCGTTGATGCCGGCCCCCACGAGGATGTCCGGGATGCCGTCCGTGTCCCACTGTCCGATGGAAAGCGTCACGCCCCCCGTGAACTTCGGCGCGATGGGCTTGATCGTGCCGACGACCTTCGGCGTCACCGAGAGGTCGTAGATCCGCACCGTGGCGACGATGCCGGCGTTGGTGCCCACCACGACCTCGCACGTTCCGTCGGGAAGGACCGACTGCTTCTGGCCGTTGACGAACGTGCCGAAGTCCGCCGCGGCGATGGTCACGCCCCCCGCATACGGGGCCGGGAACGGCACGAACGACCGGTACGGGGCGTTCACCACCGGGTCGCCGGCCAGGGGCAGGACCTGGAAGACGCTCACCGTGCCGGTGCCGCTCGACATGGCGGTGACGATGTCGTCGTGGCCGTCTCCCGTGACGTCGCCGAGCGTCACCTCGACGCCGCCCTTGTAGCCGCTGCCGAACGGGAGCGTGCGGTAGGCGGTGAGTTCGACGCCGGCCTGCGTCCAGACGCGGACCTCCCCCGTGCGCCCGCGTCCCGGGGCGGTCACGATCTCGTCGAGCCCGTCGCCATTCACGTCGCCGACGGCCACGCGCACGCCGCCTCGGAACGTCGGCTCGTATGCGAGGAACTCCTTCAGCGCCAGCCCGGTGGCCGGGTCGAGCACCC
>RFPF01000295.1 GCA_009926295.1 Planctomycetia bacterium | reverse complement strand
CGGGATGAGCAGTGAGCCGGCGATCTTCGCCGTGGCGTGCTCCGCGGGCGTGCGGCAGTCGAGGAGCAGGAGGGCATCCGACGGCGGCGTGCGCCGCAGGATTTCGATGGCGGGTGCGTCGGGCATGCGAATGATCCGAGCACAAAAGAAGGCGGCCGGCAACTCGCGTTGCCGGCCGCCCCTGAATCATGCCGTCAGCTGATGGTCAGCCGCCGACTAATACTCCTTGATCGGCTCGCCGTTCGAACGCGTGTTGAGCGCGTGGTACGTGGGCGTGTCGATGTCGGCGCCGATGAACTCGACGTGACCATCGGCGAAGAGATGGCCGATGATCTTGCCGGCGTGGTCGCTCGACGGTCCCCACGTCATGCCGGTCAGCGTGTCGGCACCGGCGGTGAGCGTGGAGCCCGCCGGCGGGTTCGTCGTGGTGCTCGATCCGCTCATCAGAATGAGACGGGAGTCGGCACCCGACCACACACCACCGCTCAGCGTGCCGCAGTTGTGCGAGGGCATGTGCATGATCTCGCCGAGGATCCAGCGGCACGGCCAAGCCGAGGCCGAGCTCGGGTTGATCCGGCTCTCCGACACCTGCACGGTCTTGCTCGTGCCGTCGGAGAAGTCGCGGAACCCGACGCGCTGCGTCAGCGAGAAGCCGCCCAGGCCGTTCGACGTGCCCGAGATCGTGATCGGCACCGAGCCGCCGCCGCCGGCGGCATTCGAGCCGCCGTTGTTGATGCCGGCGTTCGCACGGTAGTTGCTGATGCCTTCCATGCTCCCCGAGACCGTCGAGTTGCCGGCGAAGCTCGGGCAGAGCGCGAAGTTGAGCTTCGTCGCGGACGGGCCGTTGGCACTGCCCGTGCGGATGAAGCCACCAGCTCCGTTCATCGTGACGCCGACGGTGCCCGGAGTGGGAGCCGTGCCGGTGCCGTCCCAGAATGGCTTGTTGGCCGCAACGGTGCCGGTGATCAGGCGGAGGAGGTTCGTCTCTTCCATGCCGCCGAGGGCCTGGGCCAGCCAGCTGTAGCCGGAGTACCCGTAGGCCGTGCCACCCGTGCTCAACCACGGGAAGAAGTTGTCACCGCCACGGGCGTTGGAATCGGCGTAGACGTGCATACCGACGCCGATCTGCTTGAGATTATTCGAGCAGCTCGAACGACGGGCCGCCTCACGGGCAGCCTGGACGGCGGGAAGCAGCAGGCCGACGAGCACGCCGATGATGGCGATCACCACCAGCAGCTCGACGAGCGTGAAGCCCCGTCGCTTGGTCAACGTGGAAAGGGTCATGGTTACACCTCGGATGCCCCGCAGGGCGGAAAGGAAATGAAAAATGAAAATCGACCGAGACGAGCCACCCGAAACCGGAGCAGGGAAAACAAAAACTTGAACGTCCCCGCGGCAGTCCCTTGCAAACTCTTCTCGTACCCCTGACTCAGTCATAATATCGGCTGTTTCCTCCGCCCGTCAACTCTCCGTTCCAAATGTCCAGGCAAATTTCCAGCCCCGAGCGAGCCCGACAGTTTGCTGTCGAAGTCGTCATCCGGCTGCGGGAGTCGGGCCACGAGGCCCTGTGGGCCGGGGGCTGCGTGCGGGACGAGCTTTTGGGGCGGATTCCAGCCGATTACGACGTCGCCACGTCGGCCCGCCCGGACGAGGTGCGTCGCGTATTCGGCCACCGGCGCACCCTCGCCGTGGGAGCTGCGTTCGGCGTGATCACCGTGCTCGGGCCCGAGGGGGCCGGGCAGATCGAGGTGGCGACCTTCCGCACCGACGCCGCCTACACCGACGGCCGCCACCCGGCCGGGGTGACGTTTTCTTCCGCACCCGAGGACGCCCGGCGCCGCGACTTCACGATCAACGGCCTGTTCCTCGACCCCGCTTCCGGGGAGGTTCACGACTTCGTGGGAGGCAGGGCCGACCTCGCCGCGGGCGTCGTGCGAGCCATCGGCGTGCCCGCTCTGCGGTTCGGCGAGGATCACCTGCGGATGCTGCGCGCCGTTCGGTTCGCGGCTGCCTTCGGCTTCGCGCTCGACGGCGACACGCGGAGTGCGATCGAACGGATGACCCACCTCGTGACCACGGTGAGCCCCGAACGAATCGCGGCCGAGCTGCGGGCGATGGTGTCGCGGCCGGGGCGGCAGCGGGCCCTCGAACTGCTCGCCGAGACGGGCCTCGCGAAGGAGGTGCTGCCCGAGGTGGCCCCGGGAGCCGCGGGGACGGCACCTGGTGCGGAGGAAGCGTGGGCCGAGGCGGCGCGGATCATCGCGGCCCTCGACGAGCCCGAATTGCCGGCGGCACTGGCCGAACTCTTCGAGCGGGCGGGCCCGGGCGCACTGCGCGCCGCCACGGCCCGGCTGCGGCTCTCGAATCGGGAGGCGAAGCTGGCGAACTGGCTCCTCGAGGCCGTGGCCGCACTCGGCGGCGCCGACCCGGCAGGGCGGCCATGGTCGGAGGTGCAGCCGTGGCTCGCCCAGGAGGATGGCCACATCCTGGCCGATCTCCTCCGGGCGCGGGCTGACTGCGGCCGCGGCGACGCCGCGGCCGCGGCGTGGGTGACCGCACAGGTCGCACGGCCGCGCACGGAACTCGATCCGGCGCCGCTTGTCACCGGGGCCGATCTGCTCGCAGCGGGCGTGGCAAGCGGGCCCGCGATGGGCGCGGCACTGGCCGAGATCCGGGCGCTGCAGCTCGACGGCGCGATCACCACCCGCGCCCAGGCGCTCGCGCGGGCGACTGAGCGACAGTCGTAGCGCCAGGCCCGGAGGGCCGGGTCACCACCAGCGGGCGGAGGCCCGCCAAGGGAATTTCGGCAGGATGCCGAGAATTCCCGTGCAACAAGTCGCTACGCCGGCGGGGCGAGAGGATCGGGCAGATCGGCGAGCGATGAGAGCCTGAACACGCCGAGGAATTTCGGCGTCGTGCGGTAGGCGGGCTCGCCGGCCGGCTCCGCGGCCGGAACCAGCTCGAGCAGGCCGCGGCGGACGAGCATGCGGAGCGTGCTCGGGCTGGCGTCGCAGCCGAGTTCCACGAGCCGGTCGCGGGCGACGGGCTCGTTCCAGGCGACGACGGCGAGCACGTCGAGCGCCTCGGCGTCGAGCCTCACCAGCCGCGCGCGGCCCTCGAGCACCTGGCCGAATCTCGCGAAGTCGGGCTTGAGCCTCATCACCCAGCCGGCATCCTTGGCGACGATCTCGTACGGACAATTGTTGGCGACGTAGCCGCGCTGCAGTTCGGCGACGAGGTCATCGACCTCCTGCGGCCGCACGCCGCGCATCAGGCCCGCCACCCGGCGGCTCGTCAGGGGCTCGCCGTCGGCCTGCCCCACGAAGAGGAGCGCCTCGAGAATGCTCCGCGGATTGACCTTCACGTCGGGCCCGGCGTCGCCGCCGTCGTCGAGGTCGGGCGAGGCATCGACGCGGACGAGGTCGGGCGCGGCCCCGGCGGGAGGGGCGGCGTAGGGGTCGGCCGTGCCCATCATCGCC
>RFPF01000294.1 GCA_009926295.1 Planctomycetia bacterium | reverse complement strand
CCCCGCCCCGCGCCGTCATCGGCGTCGTCTCCGTCATCGCCATGCTCGTCGCCTGCCCGGTGGCGTCCGCCCAGCAGGTGGCCGTGGAGGAGTTTTCGCTCCCCAACGGCATGCAGTTCCTGCTCGTGCCGCGGACCGACCAGCCCAACGTGGTGAGCGCCGGCTGGGTGGCCAAGGTGGGGAGCGTCGACGAGCGGCCCGGGATCACCGGCATCAGCCACTTCTTCGAGCACATGATGTTCAAGGGCACCGGCACGATCGGCACCCGCGATCCGGCGAAGGACGCGAAGTACCGGGCCGAGCAGAAGGCGGTCCGCGACGAGATCAACCGGCTCGTGTGGACGACGCAATACGAGCGGTTCAACCGCGGCGAGATCGACGACCCGTGGAACCCCGCCAACGACACGCAGGAGCTCCGGGTGCTGCGTGGCAGGCTCGACGCCCTCATCAAGGCCCAGCAGGGCCGCGGCGACGGCGGGCCAGCCGCCGGCACGATCGTGAAGGACGAGTTCGACCAGGTCTACACGAAGGCCGGGGGCAGCGGCATGAACGCGTTCACGAGCAACGACCTCACCTGCTACTTCATCACGATCCCGGCCAACAAGCTCGAGCTCTGGGCGTGGATGGAGAGCGACCGGCTCCACGACAGCGTGTTCCGCGAGTTCTACTCCGAGCGCGACGTCGTCCACGAGGAGCGCCGGCTCCGCACCGACTCGACGCCCACCGGCCGCTTCCAGGAGCAGTTCGACGCGATGTTCTGGGCGTCGAGCGGCTACTCCTGGCCCGTGATCGGCTGGCCCAGCGACCTGAACAGCTACACGTTCGAGCAGGCGCAGGATTACTGGAACACGTATTACCGCCCCGGCAACCTCGTGGGAATCGTGGTGGGCGACTTCGACCCGGCCGTGGCCAAGGCCTTCATCACGAGGTATTTCTCGCGGCTCGATCCGGGCACCAGGAAGCCGCCGCCGGTGGTGACGCTCGAGGTGGAGCAGTTGGCCGAGCAGCGGATGAACGCCACGGGTGACTTTCCGCCGGCGATCGAGATCCGCTACCACACCGTGCCGGCCGGCCATGCCGACAGCTACGCGCTCGACATGCTCTCCGAGGTCATGAACGAGCGCACGGGGCGGCTCTACACGGGGCTCGTGGAGGGTCGTGGCATCGCGTCGAGCGCCCGCACGGCGAGCGACACGCGGAAGTATGCCGGGCTCTTCTCCTTCGAGGCGGAGACGCGGGGCGAGGCCACGCCGGAGCAGCTCGAGAAGGCGTGGTACGAGGAGCTCGCGAAGCTCCAGGAGGCCGAGCTTCCGGACCGCGAACTGCGGAAGGTGAAGAATCGCGTGGCGGCCGGAAACTACCGGCGGCTCGAGAACAACATGTCGCTCCTGGTCCAGCTCGCCTTCGCCGAGGCACTGCTCGACTGGCGGGAGATCAACGACGGCCCGAAGAAGTACGAGGCCGTGACGGCGGCCGACATCCGCCGCGTGGCCAACAAATACTTCCAGCCGACCAACCGCAGCGTCGCCACGTACCGTCGCCAGTAATCCCCCTGCATCACCCGGAATTTTCCCGTCATGAACATGCGTGTGATCGCCATCATCCTCGCCCTCGGCGTCGTCGCGGCACTCCTGCTCTCGCCTCCGAAGCGCGCCGCCGATGCGGTGGGCACCGGTAGCGTTGATGCCACTGCGGCGGCGTCCCGCCCGGCCGGCATCCCCGCCCGGCCGGAGCAGATCGCCTTCAAGCCGCTCGAATTCACGCCACCCGACGCGGCGGCGTTTCGCCGCGAGCTTCCCGACGGCACGGCCGTCTACGTGGCGCCGTCGCGCGAGTTTCCGCTCGTGACCGTGTCGGTCACGTTCAAGGGAGGCTCGTCGCTCGACCCCGCCGACGTGCCGGGGCTGGCGTCGATGACCGCGAGGATGGTGCGCGAGGGCGGAACGAAGAAGCTCGGGCCGGCGCAGCTCGACGAAACGCTCGATTTCCTCGCGACCGAGGTCGGGGTGGCCGCGAGCGAGACGTTCACCACCGCCACGATGAACTGCCTCAAGAGCAACCTCGACGAGAGCCTCGCCCTGTTCGCGGGGCTGCTCCGCGAGCCCGCGTTCGACGAGGGGAGGCTCGAGACGGCGAAGGCACGCGTCGTGGAGGGACTCAAGCAGCGGAACGACGACGCGTCGTCGATCCTGTCACGGGAGTGGAAGCGGCTCGTCTACGGCAAGGGGCATTTCGAGTCGGCGGAGCCGACCGGACGGACGGTGGCCGCGATCTCGCGCGAGAAGCTGGCGGAGATGCACCGCAGCGTGTTCCATCCCGGCAACATGATCGTGGCGGTGTCGGGCGACTTCGACGAGCCGGAGATGCTCCAGAAACTCGGGAAGGCGTTCGACGGGTGGGGGCGGGGGTCGCAAGCCCCCGATCCGGCTGCGCCCGTCGCCACGCTCGAGCCCGGACTCTACCACGTGCCGAAGGAGATTCCCCAGGGCAAGGTCGTGCTCGGGATGCGGTCGATCACCCGCGACGACCCCGACGCGATCCCGCTCATGCTCTTGAACGACATCCTCGGCGCGGGCGGCTTCACGAGCCGGATCATGCAGCAGGTGCGGAGCAACGAGGGGCTCGCCTACTCCGCCCGCTCGACGCTCGTGCCCAAGGTCTACTACCCCGGCGACTTCCGGGCGGGGTTCGAGAGCAAGAACCCGACGGTGGCGCTCGCCACGAAGATCGTGCTCGACCAGATCCGGGGCGTGCGAGACGACCTCGTCACGGAGCAGGAACTGGAGACGGCGAAGGCGAGCGCGATCGAGACGTTTCCCCGCCAGTTCGAGAGCAAGCCGGCGATGCTGAGGGTGTTCGTCAACGACGAGTGGACGAAGCGGCCGCAGGATTTCTGGAAGACGTTCCGCGACAAGGTGAGGGCCGTGACCCGCGAGGATCTCCAGAGCGTGGCGAAAAAGCATCTCGATCCGGAGAAGATGGCGATCCTCGTCGTCGGCGACTGGGACGAGATCGCGAAGGGAGACCTCCAGGGCCGGGCGACGATGAAGGATTTCTTCGGCGGCGAGGTGAAGCACCTGCCGCTGCGCGATCCGCTCACCCTCGAGCCTCTGCCATGAGCGGCCGGACGCTGCTGGTGCTGGCCGCGATGTGGGGCACGGCGGCCGTGGGAGCCGCCGAGCCGGCCGTGCCCCCGCGGAACTCGGGCCCCGAGGCCTGGGCCCATTCGCGGGTGCACCAGCATCGCCGCAAGACGGTTCGCGTGATCCGTCGGACTCCGGCGGTGATGCGGGAGGATGCGGCGCGGGTGAAGCGGGGGGATCTCTTCAGCACCTGGTCGAACGAATACCTGAAGTAGCGAGGTCGCGTCGCCGCCGAAGGGGGAGCAACCCCGGACCGGCAAGGCCGTTGAAGCAGCATGCGGATTCTCGCGCTCATCGCCGTCGTCGTCGCCCTGCCGGTCCGGGGTTGCTCCCCCTTCGGCGGCGACGCGACCTCGCTACTTCAGGTATTCGTTCGACCAGGTGCTGAAG
>RFPF01000293.1 GCA_009926295.1 Planctomycetia bacterium | reverse complement strand
CAGTGTTCGCCGAGTTGTTTTGAAGCAGGTATGGGTTCGTGCCAGTTCCGACGCCGAGCGTGAACGTGATCGGATTGGCCGTGCCGCTCGCACCCAGCGTGAAGGCGCCCGCGCCGGCAGCGATGTTCGACGTGCCGGAGAAAAGCCGGAACGCCTGGGCGGCTGCATTCGTGTTGTTGATCGTGAGTGAACCAGTCTGCCCCGCGGTGATGTCGAGCAGGATTCCGGAGGTGCCGCCGACGGCACTGGAGAACGTCAGCGACAAGTTCCCTGCGGCAGTCCCATTGAACTGCGCGACCGCCCCGTTGGTTGGCACCGCCGAGCCCGACCAGTTCGATGTCGTTGTGAACACCGTGCCACTGCCCCCCGCGCCGCCAGTCCAAGTGCGAACCGTCTGCGCCGCCGCGGGAGAGGCCGTGAGCGTGATTGCCAAGGCTAAAAACGCGATGAAACCGCAAAATTCCCTTCGCATGAGTCATCCCCCCTGGCCAGACCGATCGAATGCGGTGGCCCGATTTTCCGAGCCGAGAAGTGAACCTACAGTGGTTATGACGGCAGTGTGGCCTGACTTAGCAGCAGGTTCTCGCGATTCAGTCGGCCTCGACCAGCACCCGAACCTGGTCTCGGCCCTTTTGCGCCCGAACGAGGAGGCTCAGCGACAGGGTCTTACGGTCGCCGCTCAGCACGATCTTGTCGGAATCGAACGGCTCGATACCGCGGAAGGGATCCCCCCTGTTTGGATAGGCTGCCGCTCCTTGCCCCAACGTGTCGTCGGATGCGTCAAGCGATGCTCTCTGGTAGAGGACCGCGACGACCGGACGGGAGAACGTCACGGCCCCCTCGAGCCGCATCTCTGCGCCACGCTTGTCGCGGGGTCGCTGTTGGTTCGGCCTTGGCAGCGTATCGCAGTGGAGCAGGTACGAGTCGACGCGGGCTTCCTTGTTCAAGGGCCGGGGAGGCCGGCGGCTCCGATTGGCGTACAACCCCGGAGCGACGATATCCACGAGGCAATCGGCCGACACCGGCGCGCCGGCACGTTCTTGATACATGAGAATGAAGTCGTCACTTTCCAGCCCTGCGAGCGTGGGTGGCGGCGAACGCAGCAGCTCGATGGCCCCGCTCGTCACGGGACGATCGGGGGCATCGGGTATCAGCACGGGAAACTGATCGGACGTCGCCGGAGATTCGAACGACGGCCCACCCTGCGGCAGAAACCGGCGGGCCATGTCCTGCTCCAGCCGCATGAATGCCTCCGTCGAAGATGCCTCGGCCCGCGTCTCAACCACCCCCTCGAACACCCGTACGTCGGCCGTGCCGTCGTCTCCGACGCGCACGCCGAATGCCGTTCCCAGATCGACGACCTCCACGCTCGGCGTATCCACGACGAACCCTTCGGCCCCCGGCGGCACACGAGCCGCCAAATCACCGCGGATCAACTCGCCACGCAACGGGGACAAGACCCGGAATTCGACCGGCCCCCGCAGGAGTACACGGGCCCCCGACGCAAATGTGACTTCGGCGGAACCGGACTCGATGTCGAGGCGACAGGGCGGCAAGGCCTGTCCGAGCGAGAACGATTCTCCACCCCAGGCGACATCCTCCATCGCGGTGATGACCGCAACATGCCTCGGCACGGGGGCCTCTTGAGCAAACGCCACGGGTTGCCACCAGCCTGCATCGGCCACCCACCAGGAGGCCGCCGCCAAGGCCGCCGACGCCGTGACGATCGCCAGCCAGACCGCAGCCCGTGGGGGGGAAAGGCCGCGATCGCGATCCGGCGCTGGGGTGGCCGGATCGCAGAGGGCGGGAATCGCGGAACCGCCCACAGGCACGCTTTGCCCCCAATCAGCCTCGCCCCACGCCCGCATCGCGGCATGCCATTTCGCGGTTCGCCAGAAATACTCGCGGGCCTGGGCGGTGGCCCGGAACATATCTTCCAACTCGGCGCGCTCTTCGGGCGTCAGCACCGTATCCCAGTACCGATCGAGGAGGACGTTGAGTCGCTGGAGATCGAGCATGTCGTGTGGTCTAGGCTGCCCCGCAGCCGCCCTCAGCCCCAAGACGCCGCTCCACGCATTCGCGAACCGCGACGCGAGCACGGGACAGGGCCACGTGGACAGCGTTCGCGGTCCAGTTCATACGGCGGGCAATTTCCGGGGGCCGGTGGGCGTTTTTGTAGCGTAACTCGAAGGCAAGCCGCGCCTTGGGAGCGAGGGTTTCGACGCATGCGCGGACGTGGATCAGGAGAGCGTCGAGGGCGTTCCAATCCACGGCTTCGTCCCGGGCGCAGAGCGCCTCGACCACATCGGCTGCGAGGATCGACTGGCGGGAATTTGCGCGCGAGACTTCAAGGATCTTGATTTTGGCGATCGCCCATGCCCAGGCGCGGAAATTCGAGCCCGGCTCGAAGTCGCCGGCCTTTGCGGTGACAGTCATGAAGGTTTCCTGGACCACGTCATCGACGACCGAGAAGTCGGCGACCAGCGCTCCGATGAACCCGCGCATGGCAGGGAGATGCTGCACGAACAGCCCCTGGACACGCTGGACCTCCGATTCATCACGCTTCACCGATAAACTCCACCGTCCATTATGGGGCGGCAAGCCTGCTCCTTAGCACCGCGGCCCTGGGCCTGGGGATAATCCGCCTCTTCCCGCCCCCCGCGTCAGGCATTCAGGATCGCCCGCACCGGTGCGGCGGGCTCCACCCCGGTGAGGCGGGCATCGAGCCCTTGGAAGGGATAGGAGAGCCGTGAGTGCTCGATGCCCAGCAGGTGCAGCATGGTGGCATGGAGGTCACGCACGTGCACGACGTCCTGGATGGCGTTGTAGCCGAGGTCATCGGTGGCTCCATGGACGACGCCTCCCCTGATCCCGCCGCCGGCGAGCATCATGCTGAAGCCCTTGATGTGATGGTCGCGGCCGATCGATCCCTTGTTGGCCTGACCCATGGGCGTGCGGCCAAACTCGCCACCGATCACGACGAGGGTTTCGCCGAGCATGCCGCGACGCTCGAGATCGACCAGCAGACCTGCCGCCGCCCTATCCGTAGGTGGACAGATCTCCTTCATGAAGCCGTCGATCCCGCTGTGGTGATCCCAATCGCTGTGGTAGAGGTGCACGAAACGCACCCCGCGCTCGACGAGCCTCCGAGCCATGAGGCAGTTTGTGCCCACGCTGCCCCTACCAGGCTCCGCCCCGTAAAGGGCGAGCGTCTCGGCCGTCTCGTTCGACAGGTCCGCGAGCGACGGCACGCTCGTCTGCATGCGGAATGCGAGCTCATATTGACTGATCCGCGTTTCGATCTCCGGATCAAGGCATTCCGCCAGCCGCCGCCGCTCCAAGGCAGCCACCGTATCGACCACGTCGCGCTGGTGTGCTGCTGACACGCCCGGCGGATTCATGACATAGTGCACGGGAGCGCCGCTCGTCGCGAACTCGACACCCTGGAACTGTCCGGGCAGAAAGCCAGAATGCCACTGTCGGGCGGCAATCGGCTGCGGTGTTCGCCCCATCTTGCTCATCATCACGACGAA
>RFPF01000292.1 GCA_009926295.1 Planctomycetia bacterium | reverse complement strand
GGGTGGCGGGATGTTCTGAGGCCCCACACCACGATGCCCATTCCCGGTATGGCTCGCTTCGGAGTAATCCTCGCCGCGGCGGGGCAGAGCAGTCGCTTCAAAGACGCGAACTACAAGAAGCCTTTCGCGCCGCTCGCCGGCCGCGCGGTATGGCTCCACTCGGCGGAAAAATTTCTCGAACGCGACGACGTGAAGCAGGTGGTGATCGTCGTCGCCCCGGAGGACCGGGAGGCATTCGTCGAGAAGTTCGGCGCAAATCTCGCCTTCATGGGTGTGACGCTCGCCGAGGGCGGCGCGCATCGGGCCGACTCCGTGCTGAACGGCCTCGCGAAACTCGCCCCCGAGATCGACATGGTCGCGATCCACGACGCGGCCCGCCCCTGCATCGCCTCCGCCTGGATCGACCGTGTGTTCGAGGCCGGGGCGAGGACCGGCGCGGCGATCCTCGCGACGCCGGTGGTGGGCACGCTCAAGCGGGTCGGGTCGGACGGCACGATCCAGGGCACCGTCGATCGCACCGGCCTCTGGGAGGCCCAGACGCCCCAGGTATTTTCGCGGAGCATGCTCACGAAAGCTTATGCGACCCGCTCGGGCGACCAGCCCACCGACGAGGCGCAACTCGTCGAGGCGATCGGACAGAAGGTGACCGTGGTGCCCGGCTCGCCGATCAACCTCAAGATCACGTCTCGCGACGATCTCCGTCTCGCCGAGCAGGCGCTCAAAGCGCTGCCAAAACCGAATCTTTCAGGCCCCGCCCATCCCTTCGCCGGGGACGACATGTGGCGGTAGATCGCATGACGGGCGACCTGCTCACCGATTTCGGGGCCTGCGGCCTCGTGCACCAGTCCACGGACGCCGTGGCCCTGCGGGCATGGCTGGCCACACCCGGGAGGCGCGTGTACGCCGGCTTCGACCCGACGGCCGACAGCCTCCACGTGGGGCACCTCGTGGCCCTGATGCTGCTGCGCCGCGTCGCCGCCGCGGGGCACGAGCCGGTGGCGGTGCTCGGCGGCGCCACCGGCATGATCGGCGACCCGAGCGGCCGCAGCGAGGAGCGAAACCTCCTCTCTCCGGCGGAGCTCGCCGCGAACGTTGCCGGTGTCGAGCGGCAGATCCGCAGGCTCCTCGAAGGCACGGGCCGCACCGTGCACGTGGTCAACAACGGCGACTGGATGCAAGGCGTCGGATACCTCGAGTTCCTCCGCGACGTGGGAAAGCACGTGCCGCTCTCCCAGATGCTCGCCAAGGACTCCGTGAAGAGCCGGCTCGACCGTGACGGCGGCCTCTCCTACACCGAGTTCAGCTACATGCTCCTCCAGGCGTGGGACTTCGTCCACCTTTCCGACGCGCTCGACTGCCGCGTGCAGATCGGGGGCAGTGATCAGTGGGGCAACATCACGGCCGGCATCGAGCTCGGCCGGCGGCTTCGCGGGCGCGAGCTGCACGGCATCACCTGCCCCCTGCTCACGAAGACCGACGGCACCAAGATGGGGAAGACGGCCGCCGGGGCGATCTGGCTCGACCCACGCCGCACGAGCCCCTACCGCTTCTACCAGTACTGGATCAACCTCGACGACGACGACGCCGGCCGCTGCGTCGAGCGGCTCACGGAGCTGCCGCGAGAAGAAATCCGTGCGCTCACCGACCTGCGGACCGCGAGCCCGGCCGCCCGCGACACGCAAAAGCGGCTCGCGGAGGAACTCACCCGGCTCGTGCACGGCGAGACGGGGCTCGCCGCCGCCCGGCAGGCGACGGCCATCTTCTTCGGCGCCGAGATCGGCGGCCTCGACGAGGCCGCGCTCGCCGAGATTTTCGCCGAAGTGCCGAGCCACGACTTCGCCCGGACGACGCTCGACGGCCCGGGGCTTCCCCTCGTCGACGCCTTCGAGGCCACCGGGCTCGCGGCCACGAAGTCAGCCGCCCGGCGCACGATCGAGCAGGGCGGCGCCTATGTCAACAACCGCCGAATCACCGATGTCTCCCACCGGATCACGGCCGCCGACCTCGAAGGAGGCGCGACCCTCGTGCTTCGATCGGGGAAAAAGTCGTACGCCCTCGCCCGCTTCCCGCGGTAAAAGCCCACCCCCTGCGAGACAGGCTTCGGCCTGCCACGTCCCATGGCCGCCATGCACCGCACGCTGCTCGGAGCCGTGCTCCTGCTCGGGGCCGCATCGCCCACGGTGGCCCGCGCCGCGGAGCCAGCCGCCGGCGGCACGAGGCCCGGTCTCCAGGACCGCCTCACGACCGGCCTTCGGGTCCAGCGGCCCGAGGATGCGGCTTTCATCAAGGAGGTGGTGGACCTCGTCAACTCGGGCGACCTGCCCGTGAAGCTCGTCGACTCGACCTACCTCTGGGCCCTGCAGCGGCAGCGGAAGTATCCGTTTCCAGCCTTCGAGCGGGCACTGCGGCTGCAGGCCGGCCGTCTCGGCGTCGGTCTCTAGACCGGGGGCAGCAGGGATCGAATCCTCGGATCGGCGAGCGACTCGGCCACGAGCGTCGCACCCGCGAAGTCGTGCCGCCGGCTGTGGCCACCGGGCACCGCCACCACCACGGCACCGGCGGCCACGGCCGCTCGGCAGCCGTTTTCCGAGTCCTCGAACACGAGCATCTCGGCCGGCGCGATCCCGAGCCGCTCGGCGGCGCGCTCAAAGATTTCCGGATGCGGCTTGCCATGCGTCACGTCGGCGCTGGTGAGCACGAAGCCGAACCTGTCGCCGAGTGCCACGCGACCGAGCACGTCGCGGGCGAAGTCGGGGCCGCTGCTGGTCGCCACTCCGAGGGGAAGCCCGCGACGGGCGATCGCATCGACGAGCGCGACGGCGCCCGGCATCGGCTCCAGCCGCGCATCGAGGAGATCGACGAATATCTCGCCCGTCTCCCGGGCGAGCGACTCGACCGTGTCGTCGAGCCCATGCCAGTCGATCATGATCCGGAGCGACACGCGCTGCGGTCGACCCATCATCCGGTCGAGCAGCTCCGCTTCGAAAGTGCGCCCGCGCCGACGCAGGAGCTCGGTTCCCACGTGCTGGTACAGTTCCTCGGTGTTCACGAGCAGGCCGTCGAGATCGAAGGCCACGCCCCGGATCATCGGAGCGTGCCGGACGGCGGTCATCGCTTGGCCTCCGGCGACGGCTCGAGCCGGTAGACGGCGTACACGCCGTTGTCGTGGAGGCGGCGTCCGGGCATGTCCGCGATGCGCGGAGCGTCGACGGGCACGACCGCGTGGTCGGCGCCGTAGCGTTCCGCCACCAGCCGCACCCGCTCCGGGCCGAGCGCCGTCGTCGATTGTTCCATCCCGGCGAGTGAATCGCGGGTTGCGAAGCAGTCGATGATCCGCCGGCGCCACGCGACGAGCGACGCCGCATCCTGGGGGCTGTTCTTCCACGACACCACCTCGGGGCGATCTGTCCGCCACACGAAGCTCGCCGAGCCGCGCGGCGTGAGAAAGCGGGCTGTCGGCGGGGTGTTGTCCCTGATCCACGAGCAGATGTCGGCCCACGCCGCCGGATCGACCTTCGCATCGGCCCGGGCCGCGACGACCGCCCCGGCCCGCACGGGCCAGTGGGCCGACTGGGCCGCGACGTCGA
>RFPF01000291.1 GCA_009926295.1 Planctomycetia bacterium | reverse complement strand
CCGCCGGCGAGCGGGCTCGGCTCCGGGGCCGCGGCATCGACGCTGCCGGCGCCCGCTACGGGCAGTTCGTCACGCTGGCCGACGGCATGGGGACGTTGCCGGCCGCACTGTCCGACCACCTGGCCCGGCGGGGGCTCGAGGTGCGCACGGCTGCCGCGCTCGGCATCGATCGCAATGGCCCCGGCTGGCTCGTGACCCTCGACCGCGGCGCGGCCCTGCAGGCCGCCGGTGTCGTCGTCGCGACGCCGGCCCCCGCGGCCGCCCGGCTGCTGTCACCCGTCGATCCGACGCTCGGGACGACGCTCGGGGCGATCGAATACGCGGGCTCGGCGGTGGTCGCCCTCGGATTCGTCCGGTCTGCGATCGAGCACCCGCTCGACGCGGCGGGCGTCGTCGTGCCCCGAACGGCAGGGCGGCGGATCCTCGCGGTGAGCTTCTCGAGCTCGAAGTATGCGGGCCGTGCCCCGACCGGACACGTGCTCGTACGGGTCTTCGTGGGCGGAGCACTCGATCCCGAGGCGGCCCTCCTCGACGACGGGCCGCTCGTCGATCTGGTGCGGCGCGAGATCGCCACGGTCATCGGCGCTCGCGGTGTGCCGGAGTTCGTGCAGATCGACCGCTGGACCGGCGCCATGCCGCAGTACCACGTGGGCCACCTCGACCGGGTGGCGACGATCAGGGCGCGGCTCGCGGCCCTTCCGCGAATCGCGGTGGCTGGAGCGGCCTACGAGGGAGTGGGCATCCCCCAGGTGATCGCCTCGGGCCGGGCGGCGGCCCGCGCGGTCGTCGTATGAAACCGTCCCTACTTCTTCTTGGCGGCGGCGGCCGGTGGCTTGCCCGCGGCGGCCTCGGCGCCCTCCTCCGCCTTGGCCTTCTTCTTCTTTTTCATGGCCATCTTGTAGACCCGGACCTTCGGCAGGCCGAGCGGGCTGCGGCCGTCCTCCCAGCGTTCCTGCTCCTTGAGCTTCGTGATCCGCTCGGCTCGGGAAAGCACGCCCCGGGCACTCGCGGCACCCTTTCGAACCCGCAGGCTCTTGTCCATGGTCATGGGAGGATCCTCTCGAGATTGGCTGATGTCCCGCTAACCCTAAGCCCCGCCAGCCCCTGCATCAAGGGCCACGCCCTTGATCCGCGTCAGAAACGCGTCGAGCGTGTCGGGCCGCCGGGCCGGATCGGCGGCGATGCAGTCCATGATCGCGGCCGCAAGGGCGCGGGGGATGTCGGGCCACCGTTCGCGGATGTCGGCCGGCGGCGAATCGTGGGCGAGCGCGGCCTTGCCGCTGGCTCCGCGTGGCCAGGGCAGGTCGAGCGTGCAGATCTCGTAGGCCGTCACCCCAAAGGAGAAGACGTCGATCCGCCTGTCGGCCTGCCGCCGACGCACGACTTCCGGCGCCATGTAGTTGGGCGTCCCGATCCTGTTTCCGGGCTGGAGGAACACGGGCTTGTCGGGAACCGTGAGCCCGAAGTCGATGAGCACGAGCCTGCCGTCGGGGCGGAGGATGAAGTTGCGCGGGCAAATGTCGCGATGCACGAAGCCCGCCTTGTGCACCGTGGCCACCGCCGCCGCCGCCTGCCGCACGAGGTCGAGCCGCCTGTCGGGCTGGAGGGGCTTCCGCGACGACAGCAGTGAGTGGAGCAGCGTGCCCTCGACGAACTCCTGCACCACGTAGGGCCGGCCATCGGCCGCGGTGCCCCATGCGAGCGTCCGCACCACGTGCGGACCCTCGATCTGCCGGCCGATCTCTCCCTCCGTCGGCTTGCCGAGGCCCTTGTAGCGGCCTTCGATCGGCTCGAGCTTCTTGGGATCGATGATCTTGAGGCCGACGATCGCGCCCGTGTCGTGGTCGCGTGCCTTGAAGAAGTTCGACATCGTTCCCGAGATGCTCTCCTGCAGCCGCTCGTATCGCCGGTCGAGCTGCACCCGAGGCACGATGCCGAACAGCTTCGCGAGAAATCCGGGAAAAGACATCTGAGCTCGGGCGGGTTCGGAGGGCTCAGGCGTTCTTGAGTGCGGACAGTTCGGCGTGGGCCGCCGCCAGCTCCCGCTCGAGCCTCGGGATCTCGGCGGGGTCGTCGGGCTGCTTCTTCGCACCGGCGAGCTGCTGTTGCAGCTTCGCGATCTTCTGCTGCAGCACTTCCAGCCGCTTTTTTTCCTTCTTGTCCATGCAGGGCTCCCCAGTCAGTCGACGCGATTTCCGGCCGCCGCGGCCGGCGGGGAGTTGGGGCCGGTGTGGAGCTGGCGCATCCAGCCCGACATCAGCACCACCACGACCCCGAGCGCCAGCGTCACGGAGAGCCACTTTGCCCGGTCGTTCCGCACCCATTGCGTCCCGGTGCCGCGGCCCACGAGGGCGCTGGCGAAGTAGAACACCACCATCGCGATCAGAAACTTCACGCCGAAGAGGATGTGGTAGTGGGCATCCTGCATCCACGTCGCACCCCAGAATGTCGGATTCGCCTTCACGCGTCCGTTGAAGAGGAGAAAATTGGCGAGGCCGCTCACGAGAAGCAGGGTGATGGCCCCGATCACCCACGGGAGCCACCGGCGGCGGATCGCGTCGTGGATCCGGTCGCGCGTCGATGCGTCGAGCTCGGCGAGGGCGGGCACGACGCCGAAGCGGGCGAATGCAAGCCCGCCGAGGGCCACGACCGCGGCGAGGATGTGGGCCCAGCGAAGCACGAGCGTGACTGAGTCTGAGGAATCCATGGGGGCTCCGGAGGGGAAATTCGGTCGTCGCGGAATCGCGGTGACCGCCCAATCGTACCGCCTGCGCCGGCGCGCTGGTAGAGTTCCCGCGATGGAAGCCGACGACGACCTGCCGCATGCCCTCTCCGGGGGCTCGCCGCACGACCGATGGATGCGGCTCGCCCTCGAGGAGGCCAGGGCCGCCGCCGCCGAGGACGAGGTACCCGTCGGGGCGATCGTGGTGTCCGCTGGCCGCGTGATCGCCAGCGCCCACAACCAGCGCGAGCAACTCGCCGACCCCACCGCCCACGCCGAGATGATCGCACTGACGCAGGCGGCCGCACAGCTCGGCTCGTGGCGACTGGAAGGCTGCACGCTCTACGTCACGCTCGAACCCTGCCCGATGTGCGCCGGCGCGATCCTCCAGGCCCGCATCCCGACCGTCATCTGGGGCGCCGCCGATCCGAAGGCCGGTGCCGTCGAATCGCTCTACAAGCTCTTCGAAGACCCGCGGCTCAACCACCGCGTCGAGCACACCGGCCGCGTCCTGGCCGACGAGTGCGGCCGGATCCTGAGCGACTTTTTCCGCGGCAAGCGCTAGCGTCGCTTGCCGTGTTGAACGCGCGCCGGCTTCGGGCTCCCCGTATCCCATCGCCGGACGTTCACTGCGCCCATCCTGGGCTTCACTCACTCGGAGTGACAGGCGCTGCGCCATCCATGGCTCCGCTGGTCACTCACGCCGGCTCCCGGGACACGGGGAGCCCGAAGCCTCCCTCGACTGAAAATGGAGAGGCTCGGGGCTGGGAAGCGAGCGCAGCCATGGATGGCGAAAGCGAAGCGGACATGCAGAGAGCCGAGGCCGGGAGGGCCGAGGCGAACGTCAAGCGAGAGGCGCCGGGCAG
>RFPF01000030.1 GCA_009926295.1 Planctomycetia bacterium | reverse complement strand
CGGGTGCAGTTGAGCAGGTCGTGCACGGTGAAGATGCCCTTCTCCTCGAGGCAGTTCGTCGTCCGCACGGAGAGGCCGATCTCGGCGGTGCTCATCTCCAACTTTTCGGCCATTTCGTCCGACTGGGTGAGGTTCTTGTAGGGTACGCGTGGCATGTGGGACTCCCTCCCTGACGTTTCAAATCCTTGATGATGGTTCGACGCGCGCCGAACTCGGCACGGTGGCCTGGGCGGACCGCCCGAGCGGTCGCGGAATATAATCGAACCGACATGATTTCGACCACTATTTTCCTGCTGGCGTGCTAGCACCTTCGCCGTGCCTCTCCCAGGGATCGCCGCACTCAACGAGTCTCAACGGCAGGCCGCCACCCACGTGGACGGTCCCCTGCTGGTGCTCGCCGGACCGGGCAGTGGCAAGACCCGCGTGGTCACCCACCGCATCGCACACCTGATCTCACAGGGCATCCCGGCCCGGCGGATCGTGGCGCTCTCGTTCACGAACAAGGCCGCCGACGAGATGCGCCGGCGCGTGGCCGAGCTGGTCGGCCCCCAGGCGGTCGAGATGGGCACGTTCCACCGGTTCGCCGCCCGCCTGCTCCGCCGGCACGCCCGGCTGGTGGGCCTGACCAGCGACTACTCGATCCTCGAACCCGATGACGCAACGGCCGTCCTCAAGCGGGCAGCACGCAAGCTCGGGCTCTCGCTCACGCACACCCCGATCGACCGCCTCGCCGGCACCATCAGCCGGGCCAAAAACGACCTGCTCACGCCCGAGACGTTCGAGCCGCGCTGGGGCCGGCCGGCCGACGAGGTGGCCCGCACGCTGTGGCCCGTCTACCAGGAACTGCTCCTCGCCGCCAACTCCGTCGACTTCGACGACCTGCTCGTGCACGTGGCACGGCTGCTGACCGACAATCCCGATCTCCGCGCGGAGCTCGACGCCCGCCATCGCTACATCCTCGTCGACGAGTATCAGGACACCAATGCCGCGCAGTATTGCATCGTGCGCGGGCTGTCCATCGACCACCCGAACCTCGCCGTGACGGGCGACCCCGACCAGGCGATCTATGGCTGGCGCGGGGCGAGCATCCGCAACATCCTCGAATTCGAGCGCGACTACCCGACGGCCCACGTCGTGAAGCTCGAGCGGAACTATCGCAGCACGGCCAACATCCTCGGCACGGCCGACCGGCTCATCGCCCACAACACTCGGCGCAAAGCGAAGCACCTCGTCACGGACGCCGCCCCCGGTGAGCGGGTGCGCATCGTGCTCGATTCGACGAGCCACGAGGAGGCCGACCGCATCGCCGACGAGATCGCCGGCGGGATCACGGCGGGCCGTTCACCCCGCGAATATTGCATACTGTTCCGCACCAACGCCCTCTCCCGGTCGCTCGAGCTGGCGCTGCGCGGCCGGGGCGTTCCCTACCAGCTCGTGCGCGGCCTCGAATTCTTCAAGCGTCGCGAGATTCGCGACGTGGTCGCGTGGCTGCGGCTGCTCCGGAACCCGCGCGACGACGAGGCGTTCCTCCGCGTCGTCAACGTCCCGCCCCGCGGCGTGGGACGCCAGTCGCTCGACCTGCTCGCGGCCTGGGCCGAAGACCACCACCTGGGCCGGCTGGAGGCCGCCGGCCGGGCGGCCGCCATCCCGGGGCTGTCGAAGCGGGCCGCGCGGGCCCTGGGCGATTTTGCCCGCCTCCACCGCGATCTGTCGGCGGAGGCATCGGCGGCGGACCGCGTGGCCCCGCTCCTCCAAGCGGTGCTCGACCGCACCGGCTACCGGGCGTGGCTCGCCGACGACGGCATCGACGAGGCCGGCGAAGACCGCGTCGCGAACGTCGAGGAGCTCGTCACGGCCGCCCAGCAGCTCGACGAGAGCCGCGCCGGCGCTCCGCCCTCCGGCGACGGCGACCCGGCCGACGCCCTCGGCGCCTTCCTGGAAACGACGGCCCTCGTCGCGGACACCGATGTCTGGGATCCCGCCAGCGAGCGGGTCGCGCTCATGACGTTCCATGCCGCCAAGGGGCTCGAGTTTCCCGTCGTCTATCTCGTGGCGATGGAGGACGGCATCCTGCCGCACGAACGCAGCCTCGACCATCCGGACCAGCTCGAGGAGGAGCGGAGGCTCGTGTTCGTGGGGATCACCCGGGGAATGCAGGAGGTGCACGCCAGCTGCGCCAGGATCCGGGACTACCGTGGCACACGGCGCATCTCGGCACCGAGCGTGTTTCTCACCGAGATGACCGGCACCGAGACCGTGCTCACCGGTGTCGAAGCACCGCCGGGCGGCGCCGACATCCTGTCCGGTGAGGATGCGAATCCGGCACGGCGCGGATGGCTCGGGAGCGACGAGGCCTCACAGCTCGGCACCGGACCTGCGGAGGAGGACATCTCCCAGGATGTTCCCGCCTCCGAACCGGCGGCACCGCGCCGCCGGAAAGCGTCGCCCGAGCGGGCCCTCGAGACGGCGGCCAGCCTCGCGGAGCGGCTCGGCGGCCTGCCGAAGCCGCGGCACGCCTACGCCGCCGGCCAGCGGGTTCGACACGCGGAATACGGCGAGGGCGTCCTCTCCGGGATCAGCGGCGTCGGGCCACGATCCGTGGGCACCGTGGTCTTCGACGGGCCGGCCGGCACGCGGAAATTCATCCTCGGCCACGGCGCGCTCGAGCCGCTGGGGTAGACGCGGAACGGGGCGGGATCAACGGTTCGGCGATCGGTCCCGCGCACGCCACCACTCCACTGTCGCGGCCAGGCCCGCGTCGAAATCCTGCCGCGGCGCCCAGCCGAGGAGCGTCCGGGCCCGCGTGATATCCAGCCCTCGCCGGGGCTGACCGTCGGGCTTGGACGCATCCCAGGCGATGCGACCACCGTAGCCGCACGCGGCCGCGATCTTCACGACGAGGTCACGGATCGGAATCTCGACACCACCCCCGAGGTTGATCGGTACGGGCTCGTGCATCGTCTCGGCCGCCTTCACGATCCCCTCGGCGGCGTCATCCACGTAGAGAAACTCGCGGGTCGCGGCGCCCGTTCCCCAGCAGACGACCTCGGCGGCGCCGGTCGCCCGGGCCTCCTCGCACTTGCGGATGAGCGCCGGGATCACGTGGCTCGACTCGGGATCGAAGTTGTCGCCGGGGCCGTAGAGGTTCACGGGCACGACGACGGCGCTCGCGAGCCCGTACTGTCGGCAGTAGCCGTCGAGCATCACGAAGATCGCCTTCTTGGCCACGCCGTAGGGTGCGTTGGTCTCCTCGGGATAGCCGTTCCAGAGGTCGTCCTCGCGAAATGGCACGGGACAATGCTTCGGATAGGCGCACACCGTGCCGGTGTGGACGAACTTCTCCAGCCCCCGCCGCCGGGCGTGCTCGACGAGGTGCAGGCCCATCGCCATGTTGGCATAGAAGAAGCGGCCCGGCTGGGCCATGTTCGCGCCGATCCCGCCCACTTCCGCAGCCAGATGGATCACGATGTCGGGACGGGCATGGTCGTAGAGCCGGGCGACGTCGGCCTCGGTCGTGAGGTCGAACTCCGCCTTGCGAGGCACGAAGAGCCTGTCTTCCGCGACACCCCGCGCCCGCAGCACGCGGCAGACGGCCCGACCGAGAAATCCCGCCCCACCCGTGACGACGATTCTCTTGCGGGCGAGGTCGGTCATCGGCGCAGACCCTAGCGATTGGGCACGGCCGCATCGTGGCCGGCCGCCAAGAGCACCTGCTCCTTGCGGGCCAGGTCGAGATCGGAATCCACCATCAGTGCCACCAGTTCCTCGAACGAGACCCGGGGCCGCCACCCGAGCGCACTGCGCGCCTTCTGCGAGCAGCCGAGAAGCAATTCGACCTCGGCCGGACGGAAATAGCGAGGATCGATCGCCACGAAATCTCGATAGTCGAGACCGAGGCGGCCGAAGACCTGCTCGCAGAACTCGCGGACGGAATGCGTCTCGTCGGTCGAGATGACGTAGTCGTCGGGCTCCTCCTGCTGGAGCATCATCCACATCGCCTCGACATAGTCGCCCGCAAAACCCCAGTCGCGGCGGGCATCGAGGTTGCCGAGGTAGAGCTTCTTCTGGAGCCCGAGTTTGATGCGGGTGGCCGCCCGCGTGATCTTGCGGGTGACGAACGTCTCGCCGCGGCGCGGGCTCTCGTGGTTGAAGAGGATGCCACAGGATCCGTGGAGGCCGTAGCTCTCGCGATAATTCACCGTGATCCAATGGGCGTAGACCTTCGCCACGCCGTACGGACTCCGTGGATAGAACGGCGTCGTCTCACGCTGGGGCGTCTCGACGACCTTGCCGAACATTTCCGAGCTCGACGCCTGATAGAAACGGATCTGCTCGCCCGCGGCGTCCTGGAAGTCGCGAATCGCCTCCAGCAGCCGCAGCGTCCCCACGGCCGTGACGTCGGCGGTGTAGGCGGGCTGGTCGAAGCTCACGCGCACGTGGCTCTGGGCGGCGAGGTTGTAGACCTCCGTCGGACGAATCTCGCGGATCAGACGGGCGAGGCCGTTGCCGTCGGCCATGTCGCCGTGATGCAGCACGAGCGGGCGGTGCACTTCGTGGATGTCACGGTAGAGGTGCTCGATCCGCTGCGTGCCGAAGGTACTCGAACGCCGCACGACCCCGTGCACCTCGTAGCCCTTGTCGAGCAGAAACTCGGCGAGGTAGGAGCCGTCCTGGCCGGTGATCCCGGTGATGAGCGCGCGTTTTTCGGGAACCGACACGGCGGGAAACTCCAGGGTGCGGCGGACCACCGAACTGGCGGCGCCGGCAGGATACCGCACGCCGCGGCCCGGGTCAGCCCCGATCGGCCGGCAGTGGGGCGGTTTCCTGCCCGGGAGCCAGCGCGGTCCTCGAGGGCTGGGCCGCCGGGCCCGCGGGCCGTTCCTGCCCGGCGGGGGGCTCCCCCGGCTGCGGCTGCACGCCGAAGATCGCCTGGTCGAACTCCGGCAGCAGAGCCGACAGGAAGTCGGCGCAGATCACGGTCGCCTCGCCGCCGGGCAGTCGCGTCTCGTCGATGATCGCGTAGAGCTTGTAGACCGCCGAGGTGCCGGCGAGCTCGATGCGAGCAATCTGGGGTGCGATCCAGCGGCCGCCGACGCCATAGGTCCAGAACACCCGGAGCGTCTGACCCGTCTTGCGGAACGTGCCGGTGAACGTCTCCGCAGTCCGGCCGTCCTCGAGCGGAATGCTCTGCCGATGCTCTGACTCGGCGATCTCGAACCCCGCGCCCGGATAGCAGCGGTCGGGCGTGTGGCCGGAGGCATGGTGTGGTGTGGCGCACACGATGAACGCCGAAACCTTCGCGCCGGTCTCGCGATTCGAGTAGAGCCGCGAGATGTGGCCGACGGCGCCGGCCCGCTCCAGCTGCTTCGGATCGCTGGCGAGTTCCTGCACGAACTCCCAGCTCCCGAAGCGGTTCGGGAACCGCGACTCGAGCAGGTCGGCCGCCTCCTTGAGCTCGGCCTTGACGTTGCGGCCGCTCCAGCGGTCCGTCCAGAGACCCTGCACGACGGTCGCGCCGGCCACGAGCAGAACCGCCAGCCCGCACGTCAGCAACGAGGACCTCTTCATCGGCTTCCCCCCGGGGTCGCTCCCTACTGCGGGAGCGGCGACTCGTAGAGCCGGCGGGGCCGCGAGTCGGCGTGGCCGTTGACGACGATCCCGAGCACCCGCACCCCCGCCGACCGCAGCCGGTCGAGCGCCGCGTCGATCAGGGGAAGGCGGCTTTCGTCCCGCATCGAGGCCACGATCGCCATGTCCGCCTGCTGGCCGAGGAGCAGGGCGTCGGCGAACGCGAGCGTCGGGCCGGCATCGATCACGACGCTGTCGAAGGAGTCGCGGTAGCCACGGATGGCCTTCGCGAGGTCGGGCCGGGACAGGGCCGTGACGGCCGCGTAGTCGCACGTGCCGCCCGTCACGGCGAACAGCCCGTCGATGCTCGTCGGCTGCACCGCGTCGTCCGGCCCGATCTCTCCGCGGAGCAGCTCCGCGAGCCCTCGACCGAGATCGAGTTCGAGGGCCAGATGAACGTTGGGATGCCGCAGATCGCCGTCGAGCAGGAGCGTGCGCCGGTCGGAGCGGGCAAGGCTCGCCGCCAGCTGGGCCGCGAAGGTCGTCTTGCCCTCGTGCTCCACGGCGCTGGTGACCAGAATCACACGCGGAGCCTCCCTTCCCGACTGGGCGAGCACCGCCCGGATGCCGTCGACGCTCTCGGCCATCAGCCCGTCGGCGGCGCGCCGTCGCGACCGTCGGATCAGCGGCAGCGTGCCGAGCACGCGGACCCCGAGCCGCCGCGACACCTCGTCCGGTGAACTGAGGCGGTCGCGCAGGTATTCGAGCAGCACGACGGAACCTCCGCCGAGCACGAGGCCGGCGAGGCTGGCCAGCGTGGTGACCAGGATCCGGAACAGGCGGTCATCCCCCTCGGGCACGCCGGCTTCCTCGATCAGCGTCACGCGGCTGGGCATCGAGAGGTCGAGCGATGTCGTCTCGAGCTGGATGCCGATCTGGTCGGTCACGCGTTGCAGCTGTTCGATCTCGCTGCGCCTGTGCTCGAGGTCGGCATTCGCCTTGCCGAGCTCCGTGACCTCCTTGGTCACCTTGTCGAACTCCCGAGACGTCTCCGCCAACGTCTGCGAGAGGATTTCCCGCCGCATCTTGAGCACCACCGGACTTTCCGCGACCTGTCCCGACCGGCGGCCGGCAGCATCCATGGCGAGCTGGGCGACGATCTGCGGCTTCAGGTCCTCGCGTCGCTTCGCGATCCGCTGCACGATCTGCTCACGCTGGGCCCGCAGCCGCTTGACGGCGGGGTCGTTGGAGCCGCGGGCGCTCCGCTGCTCCTGCATCACGATCGACTCGTCGAGTCCTGCGAGCTTGGCGTCGAACTCCAGGATCTGGGGGTCGCGGACGAGTGCGGCATCGACCATCTCGTCGGGCAGGGCGTCCTGCTGCGCGATGTCACCCCGCGTCTTCGCATCGATGATCGCCAGTTCGGCATCGATCGCCGTGAGATCTCGCTGCGTCTGTGCGAGCTGCGCCCGAAGCGTGCCGAGGTGGTCGAGGAGGAGGGCCCGCTGTGTCAGCACCTCCGCGCTGTTGCCGGTGCCGAGTGATCGCGCGAGCGTGTTGAACGTCTCGCGCTGCTCCCGCATGTCGGCGACGTTCTCCTTGTATTTCTTCTCCAGGGCGTCGCGTCGGCCGAGGGCCTCCGTGCGCTCCTTGTTGACGATGTCCTCGAGGTAGCAGCCGGTGACGGCGTTGACGAGCTTGGCCACGTCCACGGCGCTCTTGCCCCGCAGCCGCACCTGAACCACTTCCGACTCCATCGGAGCGGTCACCTGGATCGACCGGGTCAGCCAGCCCACGGGATCCTCGTTTTGCTCACGGATCAGCCCGAGATCGGCGATGCCCGGCCGCCGCAGGGCCGAGGTCATCACGAACGGCGACTTGATGAGCGCCACCTGCGTCTTGCGATAGGCCTCGTATTCGGAATTGTCGCGACCCTGGCCACCGAGCATCCCGCCCTTGTCGCGGATGCGCAGCCAGGCCACCGCCTCGTAGCCCCGCGGCATCAGAAACCACGTGGCCAGACCGGCACCCGCGCAGAGGAGCGTTCCGAGGGCCACCGCGGGCAGCCAGCGCCGCCGGAAGGAATGCCAGACGCGGCCGTAGTCGACGCCGCCGGCCAGCGCGTCGTCGCCGATGTGAACCGGCGGCATCGGCGGCAGGGGCAGGACGGCATTGTCGCGCACCGCCAGCCCGCCCGCGGACGATCCCGCCGACTGGGTCGAAGTCGCGGCGTCCACCGCCGTCGGAGAATCACTCATGCACGCACCCTGAGGCACTCGAGGCCCGTCACAGGCAATCTACCCCATTTTTTCGCGTCAATCTGCAGGCTTTGCAGGCCCGCCGTCCGCCCGGGGGCGGACGGCGATGGGCTGCACGGTCTGGCGCGGTCGTAGGGCCGCCCTGGCCACCGGTTCCGCTCCGGAGCGGCGCGGCGTAACTGCCGCCACGACGGCCTCTTCCGTGACGAAAAGGTGGGCCAGAACCTGCTGCAGGAGCCACAGCATTCCCAGAGCCATCGGCATCATCACCCAGCCCGCAAGATCGTGGAAAACCATCTCCGCCACCTCCGAACTGGCCACCTGGTACAGGAGGCCGGTCACCGTGATACGGATCGAGTTGACGATCAGTGCGATCGGGATCGCACTCGCGAGAATCACGAGGTTTTCCCACCATTCCCGGTCGCCGAGCATCACGAGGGCCACGGACAGGGCGACGAAAATGGTGAGCATCCGCAGTCCGCTGCAGGCGTCGACCACGCCCAGATGCATCTCGCCCACGATGATCTGATTGCCCTCCCGGAAGGCGTCGAGCCCGAGGGTCTGCAGGGCGTAGGTGCTCACGATGGTGGCGAGCGTCTGCAGCGGCCCGAGCAGGTAGCGGGTGGCCTCGTCGGGCAGCGGATACATGAAGATCAAGAACGCGGTGGGCGCCCATGCCCAGCGGAACATGCTCCAGCCGCCGATCAGCAAAAACACCCCGGCGAGGGCGGGCACGAACGTGTACATGTCGATCGTCACGATCCGGTAGCGGGCGGCCATGAGACGCAGCCCGAAACTCGCCGCCAGGAGGAGGAATCCGCAGACCCGGGCCGAAGGCGTGGCGGGTTCCAGCGGCCGGCGCCACCAGAAGAGCAGGCCGAGCGAGAACAGTGGAACGATCCAGCCGTGCGAATACTGCGGATTGCTCCAGCTCGACTGGGCGTTGAGCAGGCCCGGGAAGTAGCTGTAGACGAGCAGCGCCGCAAGCATCGCGATCGCGATCCACGCCCCGCGCCCCTCGGGCGTGTTCCACTCTGCGATGAACTCTCCGAGACGCCGGCGGACGCCCTCCACGAGGCCCTCGTCCGACATTGCCGGCGTGGGGGCCGCGCGGGGCGGAGCAGGGCTGGAAACGATCGGACGCAACGTCATGAGGAAACCCCTCGCCGGCAACAACCTTCCGTCAAGCATACACCACCGGACAAGCCGCTCCGGCCGCGTCCGGCTGCCGCCCGATCTCCGTCAATCGGCGCCGTTCGCGGAGTTTTTGGCCATGTCGTCAGCCTGCCCGCGGCCAGGCCGCGACGAGCCAGCGCCACGCCAGCACCTGCGTCGCGACCGCCACGAGCAGGTCGCAGCCGGTGGGTCCGGTCCCGGTCCGCCACCCCGTCGCCCGGCAGATCGCCATCCGCACCATGGCGGCAAGCGGCATGATCAGAACCGCCGTGAAGAGCGCCTGCCAGCCGAGGATCGTGCCCGACAGCACGAGCGACTGCCTCAGCCAGAGGTTGGGAACCGCCCAGCCGAGGACGAGGCCCGCGCCCGCTCCCACCGCCGCCTCGGCGAGCCCCGGCCATCCGGCCCCGACCGTCGGTCCGCCCGCCGCGGTGGTGATCGCGGCCAGGCCCGCGGCCGCCGCGATGAACCATCGCCCCGGCACGGCGACACGATCGAGTTCCGCGAGCGCCCAGCAGAGAAGGATCAACAACAGTGCGGCGTGCGCGGCGCACACCGCTGCGAGCTGCCAGTCGGCGTGCACGAGGAGCACGTCCGCCCCAGCGTGCCAGCCTCCGAAGCGGCCTTCGGGAAAGGTTCGCCCGCCCGACAGCACTTCCACCGCCGCGACCGCGCCGACGAGGCCAGCGGCCGCCTCCACGAGCGGATACCGCGGCGAAATCCCGCCGCCGCAGTCGCGACACCGGCCGCCCAGCAGCAGCCAGCCGATGACGGGCACGTTGTCGTGCCAGCGCACCCGACTGCCGCATGCCGGGCAGCGCGACCCGCCACGCACCACCGACTCCCCGCGCGGCGCCCGATGCATGACGACGTTCAAGAAGCTCCCGATGTTCGCCCCGAGGACGCACAGGAACACCGCGATCGTCGCGTCGGTCAGAGGCTCGATCAGCCGTTCGAAAGGTGCCGGCACTGCAGGGCAGCCTCGGGATCAGTCTGTGTTCACGGGGACGGGATCGGGTAGGGTACCCGGCAGGCGGCGCATGGTGCAGAGGCAGACGACGATGGCGACGACGGCCGAAGAAGTGGCGGACACGGTGCCGGCGGCCTCCCCGCGCCGCGTGCCGGCCTGGGCCAGGCTGCTCCTGCGGCTCGCGGTGACGGCGGCGCTGATGGCCGTGGCCCTGCGTGGCGTGGAATGGCCGAAACTCCTGGGGCTGTTTGCGACCATCGATTGGCGCTGGTGGCTCGCCGGCTTCGCCACCGGACTGGTCTCGCAGGTGATCGCCGCGGTGCGCTGGGCGCTCCTCGCCCGTCCCGTCGGGTTTCCGTATTCGATCGGCCTGTTCATCTGGCGGTTCTTCGAGGGGTCGTTCTTCAGCCTCTGCCTGCCGACTTCGATCGGCGGCGACGTCGTCAAGGCCTACCGCCTCGCCGACACCACGCCCGGGAGGCTTCTCGCCGGCTGCACGGTGCTCGCCGACCGGCTCGCCGGGCTTGCCGCGCTGAGTGTGCTCGCCGGCGCGACGCTGATCCAGAAGGAGCTGTCACTCGGACTCGCGGCCACCCTCGGCGTGGGCGCGGCACTGCTCGGTGCGGCGTTGGCCGTGTTCTGGATCGGGGTCGGTTCGCTCGACCGCCTGCTCTCGCTCTTTCCCGAGCCCCACGCGGCGCGACAGTTCATCTCCCGGCTGCTGCCCTACCAGATGCGACCCAGCCTGATGACGCGGGCCGTGGTGTGGAGCCTCTTCGTGCAGATGGGCGGGGCGGTGGCCGTGGCGCTGGTGGCGCGGAGCCTGGGCGTGGCGTTGCCTCTGTCGGTGTGGTTTGCGGTCGTGCCGCTCATCGCACTGGCCATGGTGCTGCCAATCAGCATCAGTGGCGTCGGAGTGCGCGAGGGGGGGCTCGCCCTGCTGCTCAAGCCGGAAGGCGTGCCGGCGGAGCAGGCCGTCGCGATCGGGCTTCTCTGGTTCCTGACGACGATCGCCGCCGGGCTCATCGGCGGCCTGCTGTTCCTGCTCGACCGCACCCCGAGCCATCAGGCTCCGACGGGCGGCGCGGACGGCTGAGTCCCACGCCGGGACGCGCAGAGAAACAGACCCGCCACCGTCTTCGCGTCGTCGATTCGGCCGTCGCGGCACATGGCCAGTGCTTCGTCCCACGCGACCACCCGCGTGCGGATCTGCTCGCCCGGCTCGAGCGCCTGCGGGCCGGGAGTCAGGTCTTCGGCCACGAAGAGGTGCATCCTTTCCCGCAGGATTCCCGGAGACATCCAGAAGCCCCCGAGGGATGTCAGCCGCCCCGCGCGATAGCCGGTCTCCTCGGCCAGTTCCCGCGCGGCGGCTTCCGCGAGCGACTCCACGCGGTCGAGGGTGCCGGCCGGCAGTTCGAGGAGGGTGGCGCCCACCGCCACGCGGACCACCTCCACGAGGCACACCATGCCCGGCTTCACGAGCGGCACCACCACGACGCTGCCAGGGTGCTCCACGACATCGCGGCTCCGGGCCGCCCCGGCCTCGCCGATGCGCACCACGCGAAACCGCGCGGTCGAAAACACCACCTCGCCGCCGCGGGCCGATGGGGGGGGCGGCTCGGCCGCCGCACCGGTGAGAGGCAGTTGGACCACCCTCACGGCCGCACCGTCAACGTCGAGCGCGACCGCCAGCGCCTTCACAGGCATGACCGCCAGCCCGAGCATGCCACCGGACCGCGGGGAACTGCATGTTGAGGTGATCGTTCCCGCGTCGACGCCTTCGGCGCGAACCATGCCGCCACTCGCGAGCCCGCCGGCCGCGACGACGCCGACGAGCCGCCGATTGACGTGCCCCAGGGCATCGAGTCGCGCGACCGTCTCCTGACCGAGATAGCAGCCCTTCGTGAACGAGATCGCCCGCGTGGGCCGGCCCAGTTCCTGGGGCAGCGCCTTCGCCGGGATGTCGGCCGGCGCGGGCCAGCCGCTCTCGATTCGCAGACGCTCCCGGATCGCGTCCCCGGCCTGCGGAATGCGCCGCCCCTCGAACGCGGCCACGAGCCGATCGCGATCCTGAACCGCCGCCTGGATGAGAAAGCCGCCCGGCCCGGCCCAATCGACCGCCACGACCGCGACGGACACGCCTCCGATCTCGCCGCGGACGTGGGCGAATGGCACGACGGGAGCCGGGCCGCCGAGGATCGCCGCCAGCGTCGCCGGGGCCGAAGGCCCGGCCACGACGACGTTGGTCCGATGGGCCGTCTCATCGAGGATCTCGAGCTGCTCCCGGATGTGATACCTCTCCAGGTGCCCGGCGAGTCCTGGCGTGCCGGGGCAGGCGTCGATCCACACGCCGTCGTCAGTTCGGAGGATGCCCGCCAGCGCGAGCACCCAGCCTTTCGCGTCGGCGAAGAAACCCTCCGTGCCCATGCCAGGCTCGATCGGCGCGAGGGCAGCCGTGGTGAATCCGTCGACGAACTTCACCGCGTCCCGACCGCGGACCACGACCGCCACCCGGTCGCCCCCGTCCATCCAGAAGGTGTCGGCCTCGGGGGCCGTCGACGTCTCCATGGGTTTCGCGTCAGAGACGCCTCCGCGTTCCAGGTGTCCCGCGTCAGGCTACCAGAGACCACGGCCCGGCACTCCCGGGCCCCGCTCCGAAAAATTTTTTTCGAACACGGCGAACGCCGGGACGCCGACCTGCGTACATCTCTCACCGCGATGACCGCGGCCGCGACAGGCAGGGCCGATCACACGAACGTGCGATGGGGCTTGCCGGTCGCGGTAGGCTTGTCCAGCCGGACACGCAGGCAAGGCCGTGTTCGGACCTGGCGAGCCGATCAAAACACGGGTTTTCCGTTTCTTTCGCTCGTAATCCGTCGTGTCCCGAGGCGCCCACAGTGCGCACGTGGCACGAACCGGAACAAGGAGGACGTCCCATGGCCACCGTCGACTTCAACACCGCCTGCGACGACGACTTCGAGGACCACGATCCCTTCGCCGTCGCCGACAGCGAGCACTCCGACGCGGCCCGCGCGGCCCGCGAATCGGGACGGCCCGGATCCGAGGACGGATTCCGTCGCGGCGGCCAGAAGCGGCTGCACAGGATCTCCGAGGTGCGGCAGCGGCAGGGTGTGACGCTGCGGAACGTCGCCCGCCGGCTCGGCATCGAAATCTCCGTCGTTCGTCGGCAGGAGCAGCCCGATTGCGACCTGCGGATCTCCGACGTGATGCTCTGGCAGGAAGTCCTGGAGGTGCCCATCGCCGAACTGCTCGTCGAGGCGGACGGCCAGTTGTCGGGGCCCGTCCTGGAGAGGTCGCGGATGGTGAAGTTGATGAAGACCGCTGCCGCGCTCCGCGAACGCACCTGCGGCACGGCCACGGGGCGGCTGGTCGAAATGCTCGTCAACCAGATCCTCGAGATCATGCCCGAACTCGCCGACGTCACGCCGTGGAACACGGTGGGGCAGCGGCGGACGCTCGACGATCTCGGAAGGACGGCCCTCGCTGCCGTGCCCGAGGACGTCTTCCGCCGGGCGGCGGGCCGCTGACCGACCCGGCGTGCGGGCGGACCAGTCTTGTTGGCCGCCCCGGACCTGCGTACCATCGCCGCCGGTTCCGGTTTCCCCGCGGCCATCGCACAGGTCTTCCCCGTGTCATCCCTGCTCGGCGTCCTCGGCATCACGCTCGTGCTGTTCTTCGTGGTCGCGATCACGGCGCGGCTGATCCTCGGCCGGTGAGACGCCCGCGGTGACCGCGCCGAGGGCGAGCAGGGCGGTGAACGAACCGAGCGTGCCACCGAGCACGAGCCACGCCGCAATCGCGAGCCAGACGTAGTCGCGGAGCCACAACCTCAGCGGCGGCTCCACGCTCTTGGGCACCTTGCGTTGAACCGGACCTCGCGTGCCAGTCTCTTCGCGCATCGCCTCGCGGAACTCGTCCCACCGGGCCTGCGCCTCGGGGGTCTCGAGCTCCGCCAGCCACGCCGATCGCATCCCGAGGAGGGCAGCCGGGGGCAGGGCGATCGCGCAGATCCACACCGCCGCGACGACGGCCTGCGCGACCGTCAAGCTTTTGAGACGACCCGTCGGCATGGTTCCTTTTCCGGTCGCGAGCAAGGGTGGTGCATTACGCCATCCCCCCATTCTTCACCACTTTCCCAGAGGGGCAATTGGTCTGGTGCCGATCGTCGGCGGGTGCTAACGTCCGGAGAATGTCTCGTCCGGCATCGTCGCCCGCATCGTCCCACCGTTCGCCCGGCCGAGGAGGAGTCCGCCCCGTGACCGCCGCCCGCCGCCTGCGCGTCGTAGGTTCGACGCTCGTCTTCGTGCTCGCCTGGATCGGGATCGCCCTCGAAGCGCACGCCCAGGGCGGCTGGCTGCCGACGTCCTGGTTCGCCCCCGCGGAGGTGCCGGCACAGGAAATGTTCCCGCTCGCCGAGAAGGACGGCCCGTGGCTCGTGCTGGCGGCGACGTTCCGCGGCGAGGGCGCCCGAGAGGACGCTCGCCGGCTGGTCCAGGAACTCCGCCGCGACCACAAGCTCCGCGCCTACACGCACGAAAAGGCGTTCGACTACACCGGGCAGCAGCAGGGGCTGGGGCTGAACCCCGACGGCACGCCGAAGAAGATGCGCTACGCCAACGCCGCCGAGGTGGTCGAGGTCGCGGTGCTCGTCGGTGACTTCGCCTCCTTCGACGACCAGCGTGGCCAGAAGATGCTGGGCACGATCAAGGGCCTTCATCCCAAGGCGCTCGCGGGCGACGCGGGCAAGAGCCGTTCGTTCTCCGACTTCCGCAAGATGATCGGCCTCGACAGGAACTCGGCCAAGGGCCCGATGCACCTCGCCTTCGTGATCCCAAATCCGCTCCTTCCGGAGGACTACTTCTCACGTCAGGAGGTCGACAAGTTCGTCGTTGAGATGAACTCCGACGTGACGCACAGCCTGCTCGACTGCCCGGGACGGTACAGCGTCCGCGTCGCCACCTTCACGGGGGCGGGCACGTTCGACCAGAAGGCGATCGCCTCCGGCGAGGACGAGGTGAAGCTCGAAAGCCGCCTCGTGGAGGCGGCTGACAAGGCGCACCGGCTCACCGAGGCCCTGCGAAGGTCGGGCTGGCAGGCGTGGGAGTTTCACGACCGCGAGTCCAGCATCGTGTGCGTGGGCTGCATCGACCAGCTGGCCGTTCCCCAGGCCGGCGGAGCGTCGGTGGTGCATCCCGAAGTGGCTCGGATCGTCCGGGAACTCGGCCCGGATCCCGACAAACTCGCCGTCGGCACGGTGGTGCCGCGGTCGATCGAGGGCGTGCTGCTCGACGTGAAGCCGCGGCCGATCGACGTGCCGCGGGCACCGCGCGGCTGGCGGTGATGGACGACGGCCGGCCGACACTCGTGCTCGGCACGACCAACGGGGGCAAGCTCCGCGAACTCGCGGAGCTGCTCGAACCGCTGGGAATCAACTGCCGCTCGCTCGCCGGCGAGCCCGGCGCGGTGGTGGTCGAGGAAACGGGCACATCGTTCGCCGAGAACGCGGCGCTCAAGGCCAGCACACAGGCCCGCGCCATCGGCGACTGGGTGCTGGCGGAAGACAGCGGCCTCGTGGTCGACGCGCTCGGCGGCTCGCCCGGTGTCTACTCGGCCCGTTTCTCAGGCCCCGCGGCGAACGACGCGAGCAACAACTCGCTGCTGCTGGAGCGGCTCGCGGGCCACCGCGCGGCCGACCGGAACGCCCACTATGCCTGCCACGCCGCCCTCGCCGATTCCTCGGGCTCGATCGTCGCCACATCCGCGGGCACCTGCGCCGGCCGGATCGCCGTCGCGCCGAGCGGTGCCGGCGGCTTCGGCTACGACCCGCTCTTCGTCGTTCCCGAATACCACCGCACGTTCGGCGAACTCGCGCCCTGCGTGAAGGCCGTGATCAGCCACCGGGCACGCGCTCTGAGGGCGATCATCCCGGCGATCCTACTGCATCTGAGGCCTGTTCGCTCCGGGCCGCCGTCAACCGATGCTCGATGACGCGCACCACGTCGTTCGTGCCGTCGATCCGGCCGGCGACCGCCTCGAGCGCCGGCCGGAAGCCCTGGAGCCGGTCGAGGAAACGGCGCACGTGCCCCGACGTGACCTGCTCGAGCAGCGTGAAGTCCCCGCAGCCCATCCCGGCGAGAAAGTGGCTGTTCATCAACTGCTCGGCGTGCGCGCGCTCCGGAAGCAGCAGCATCGGCTTGCCGAGATGCATCGCCTCGCCGATCAGCTGGTTGCCGGCGGCGGAGACGAGGCAGCGGCAGCCGGCGAGGTCGTCGATGAACCGGCGCTCGTCGATCGCGTGGAACGAGACCGGGCCCACGGGCTCCCGCTCCCCGAGCCCATACACCCGCACAGGCAGGCCGCAGTCGGCGAGCGCGGCCAGCGCCGTGAACGGGGTGTGCCGCCGCAGGTAACTGAGCACGAAGCCGCCGTGGTGCGGCGCCGCCCCGGCCACCTCGCGACGCAGGAGCGGTCCCACCTGCACGACATGCTCCCACCCACGCTTCAGTGGCGGCCGAAAGAACGCCGAGACGACCGTGTCGGCGGTCTCGGTGACGTACATCCAGACCGCGTGGCTCATCAACCAGGCCTGCCACTGGAGCCACCAGGGCAGCGTCGAGAGGTCGTAGGCCAGCAGAAAGTGCTGGTGATCGACGCTCACAAGGGGGATGCCCAGGCGGGCCGCGGCCCGGGGCAGGGCCGGCTCGAAGTCGGTGACCGCGAGTTCCGCGCCGAACGCGTCGAGTTCGCGGAGCATGAGATCGACGAGCGGCCCGAGTCGCCGCGCCTGGTACTCGAGTCCGGTGGCGATCGAACGGGTGATGTCGAGCCGCCCGCCCGTGTACTGGAAGACGATGCCGGGGATCTCGACGACGCGGACCCGGTCGTCCGAGCCGAAACGCCGCCCCAGGAATTCGAAGGCGTCGGCGGACGTGAAGATGAGCAGCGAATGCCGATCCCGAAGCCGCTCGGCGAGCGTGGCGATCCGGGTCGCATGGCCGCGGCCCTCTCCGCACAGGCTGATTGCGATGTGGGCCAAGGTGTGGCTCCGTGCCGCCCGCATCCCGGGGCCGCATGGCGGGTATTGTGGCCGGGGAAGGCGAACCGTGCCAGGATCGGCCGCCAGGCTGTCGGCGGCAGCGTGCCCGGCGTAGGATGGCGTGGGAGCGTCGCGTGCAACCGCCTGCAACTTTGTTCCAGCCGATCCCCGCACATACCGTGAGACTCGTCCGCCTCGCATCCATGGCGTGCCTGGCGATGGCACTGCAGGCCGGCGGACCCGCCGGCGGCTCGGATGCCGGCCCGACCGCACTCCCCGCGGAGGTCGCCGCGCAGGTCGGAGACACGCCGATCTTCCGCACCGAACTCGATGCCGCCATGAGCCGCGTGGCCCAGGGGCGGCATCTCGAGCCGGAGCAGCGGGCCCGGCTGGAGGCCGAGACCATCGAGCAGCTCGTCGACGAGCGGTTGCTGCGAAGGGAGATCGAGACCAGCGGGGTCGTCGTCGACGAGGACGACGTGACGGAGCTCATCACCCGCATGCGCGGCCAGCTTGCCGACAGGAAGATCCCGCTGGATGCATTCCTCGCGAAGTCGGGGCGAGACGAGACGTCGCTGCGTTCGCAGCTCCGCCTCGAGATCGGTCTCAACAAGCTGCTCGTCCCGCAGGTCACCCGCGCCGCGCTCGAGGCGGCCTACGTGAAGCACCACCGCGAACTCGACGGCACGATGATCCGCGTCAGCCACATCGTGCTCAGGCCCGATCCAGGCCGCGGTGCCGAGGCCCTCGCCGACCTTCAGACGCGAGCCGCGACGCTGCGCACCGAGATCCTCCAGGGCGAACTCGGATTCGCGGAGGCGGCCCGGCGGCACTCGGCGGGGCCGAGCCGCAGGCAGGGGGGCGACCTCGGATATTTCCCGCGGCACGGTGTCATGGACGAGGACTTCTCCCGGGAGTCTTTCGCGCTCGCCAAGGGCGAGGTGTCGAAGCCGTTCGCGACGGCGTTCGGCGTGCATCTCGTGCTCGTCACCGACCTCAGGCCTGGGGCGGTCGGCGCCGACGTGCTGCGTGCTCAACTCGAGAAGCTGGTGATGCAGCAGGCCATCCGCGACATCGTCACGCGCGGCCGCGAGGCGGAGCCGGTCCGGTACGCGCCGGGGATCACGCACTTCGCCTCAGACTCCGATCGCGACCGACCGGGCAGACGCGTGATGGTCACGGAAGCGTCCGGTCCATGACGCCATGACGCCCCTGGACGAGGGGGAAGTCAGGATTGTGACCCGGCCCCGTCCTCGCTACCCTTCCCGCCCCCGTACCTCCGGACGCCCGCGGCCGGCCGCTGCAGCCATGAAAATCCGCTCGTGCCTCCTGATCGCCTGCATGGCGTTCGTCCC
>RFPF01000290.1 GCA_009926295.1 Planctomycetia bacterium | reverse complement strand
CTCGCTTCGGCTACGCCTCAGCAAGCGGACAGGGGCGAGCCATTGGCAGGGCAACCCTGATGAGAGAAACTGGTTCCATCAGTGGGGGCAGGTCTGGTGGTGCTCGAAGAACACTCCATCGTGGGCGGGCTCGGGTCGGCAGTGACCGAGATCGTCTGCGAAGCAGGAGGGGGCAGGGTGCTGAGAATCGGCATCCGCGACCGCTTTTCACACCATTGCGGCAGCTACGACTATCTCCTCGGTGAACACGGACTCGACATCGATTCGATCCGTGAACGGATCGATGCCTTCACGGCACGGGCCTGAACGCTCGACCGGCCCGATCTAAAACCGCGGATGCAGCCGGATGTGCGTGCCGCGGATGTGCGCACGACCCCACACCGCGATCGACGCCACAATCGGGCCGAGGGAGCGGCCGCGGGCCGTGAGGCGATACGCCGCCCGCGTCGGCGCACCGGGGGTGGGAAACGTCTCGGCGAGCCCCGCGGCGACCAGTTTCCGCAGCCGATCGCTGAGGATGTTCGTGGCGATCCGCTCGGGTGACGCCGCGAGTTCCTTGAACTGGCACTTCCCACAGGCGAGGTCGCGCACGACGAGGAGCGTCCACCTGTCACCGACGAGGTCGAGCGTGCACGCCACCGGACAGGTGGATCGCTTCGTGGCGGCAGGGCGGGGCATGAGCGAGTGCTCCACGAACACTTTGAACACGCGTTTCCGACGATCCGACCCACGCTACGTCTTGCACTTGCATAATGCAAGTATTATGCTTGCCGACGGCGAGAAGCGGCACGCACCCCGCAGGGGATCGTCATGGTGAAGCTCGAAGACCATCCGACCGTGATCGGCCACCGCCGCCGGCTGGCCGAGGGTGCCGGAGCGGATCAACCGGGGAATCCACGGCCGCTCGTGGCCTCAGACCTGCGGACGCTCGCGATCGAATGCGGGGCCGACGACGTGGGGTTCGTGTCGCTCGACCGCCCGGAACTCTCCGACCAACTCACCGACATCCGCCACGCCTTCCCCGCTGCCCGCGCGGCGATCAGTTTCGTGTGCCGGATGAACCGTGAGCCGGTTCGCAGCCCGGCCCGCAGCGTGGCCAACCTGGAGTTCCACGCCACCACCCACCATGTCGACGCCGTGGCGCGCGCGATCGTGGCCAGGCTGGATGCCCAGGGCGTACGGGCGCTGAACGCTTCCGCCGGGTTCCCGATGGAGACGGCCCGCTTCCCCGACAAGATGTGGGTCGTGTCGCACAAGCCCGTCGCCGTCGCCGCCGGCCTCGGGATGATGGGCATCCATCGCAACGTGATCCATCCGAAGTTCGGCAACTTCATCCTGCTCGGCACCGTGCTCGTCGATCGAGCGATCGACGAGGAGTCTCGGCCGATCGACTACAACCCCTGCCTGTCGTGCAAACTGTGCGTGGCGGCGTGCCCGGTCGGGGCGATCAGGCCGGACGGCGGCTTCAATCCCTCGGCCTGCCTCACGCACAACTACCGCGAGTTCATGAGCGGGTTCACCGACTGGGTGGAGCAGGTCGTCGAGAGCCGCGACGCGGCCGACTACCGCCGGCGCGTCACCGACCAGGAGTCGGTGTCGATGTGGCAGAGCCTCGGCTACAACCCCAACTACAAGGCCGCCTATTGCCTGGCCGTATGCCCGGCGGGCGAGGACGTGATCGGCCCCTACCTTGCCGATCGGGGCGGGTTCGCCACGGCGACGCTCAAGCCACTCACCGACAAGGTGGAGACGATCTACGTCGTGGCCGACTCCGATGCCGAGGATCACGTCACGAGGAAATTCCCCCACAAGAAACCGAAGCGGGTCGGCGGAGTGCGGCCGGTCGACTGCGGTAACTTCATCCGCGGCCTGCACGTCGTCTTCCAGCCGGGTCGCGCGAAGGGGCTCGACGCGGTCTACCACTTCACGTTCACGGGCGCCGAATCCCTCGAGGCCACGGTCGCCATCCGTGATCAGCGGGTCGATGTGACGCCAGGCCTCGTCGGCCGGGCCGACTGCGCGGTCACGGCCGACGCCGCCACGTGGACGGGATTTTTGCGGAAGGAACGAAACATCGTGTGGGCGATCCTGCGTCGCCAAGTACGGGTGCGCGGGCCGCTCAGGCTGCTTACCGCCTTCGGCCGCTGCTTTCCCAGTTGAATAGACGTCCCGCTCCTGCCGGTCGCAAAACGAGGAGATTCATTCGTGACACGCCTCGGACGCATTCTCCTCGTCCTCCTATCCGTTGCCCTCACGGCACGGGTCTGTTCCACGCCACCGGAGGCCGCCGAAGTGAACCCCGCGCCCCGCATCCCGGAGGTGACCGGCAAGGATCTCAACGGCAGGCCCTGGAAGGCTCCCGGCGACTTCCCTGCCGACCGCACGCTCCTGATCCTCGGCTACGAACAGGAGCAGCAGGCGGCGATCGACACGTGGACGGCCGGGATGGCGCTTGCGCAGCCTGGAAACACGGTGCCGTGGATCGAGATGCCGGTGATCGACGAGCCCGGGATGGTGATGCGCTGGATCATCGACACCGGCATGCAGCGCGGCATCCCCGACAAGGATGTGCGCAGCCATGTGTGGACGGTGTACACGGACCGCAAGGCCTTCCTGAAAGCGTGCGGAATCGAATCGGTGGACATGATTCATGTCCTCGTCGTCGCCCGTGACGGAACGATCCTGGCGAGGGAATCCGGCCGCCACACCGAGGAGGCTGCCGCTCGGATGCGGGCCGCCCTGCATGACGAGTGAACTTCCCGGGGGCAGGCGGCGATGGCCGCCGCCCCCGTCCGCTGCCGGATTCAACGCAGGCTGCCGGCCATTCCGGAGAATGCCTTCAGCATCCCCACGACCACCGCCGCCCGCGGCGACAGGATCGTGAGCGCGTAGAGCCGCCGTGCCTGCGGCGTCGCCGACCGCATGCCCATGAGGGCCACCACCGGACTGATCCGCGGCGAGAGCACGCCGAGCGCGCTCAGCCGGCCAGCCTGCGTCCGCATTCCGCCGAGCTGTCCGATCGACACGATGTTGGAAAGCCGCGGGGCGATGAGGCCGAGCGGGCTGAACGTCGGCACGCCAGGAAGCGTGGGGAGCCGCGGCGAGATCGGCTTGTTGAGCCGGGCCAGGATGCCGCCTCCGCCGGCGCCCACGCGCGGCATCACGCCCTGCGCGACGCAGGGAGCGACCGGGGCCAAAAAAGTTGTCGCCAGACACACGACTACGATCAGTTTCCGCACCATCACCGGGGTCTCCAAGCGTTACGAGAGAAGGAAAGCGGCCTTGCGCCAGGCTGAGCCCATTCGTGGATCCAGGCACCGCCCGCGCACTCCAGCGACACTAATTGCCGGATTTTTCCGTGCAAGTGCCGCTCGAGAGCGGCTGCCGATGTTCTTTTGACCGATCCGGGGATGGCGCTGCGTCAGGCCCGGGGGAGTTCGAAGCCCCGCCGATACTCGCGGCTGAAGAGGCGATTGGCTTGCGTATCGGTCGCCCGCTCCGTCTTCGGATCGATCGTGAGCTCGCGGCCGAGGGCGAGTTTCGTGGCGTCGAAGTCGATCGGATGTTCGGCCAGGTAACTCTCGAAGCTCTCCCAGGTGGC
>RFPF01000289.1 GCA_009926295.1 Planctomycetia bacterium | reverse complement strand
GGGCGCCGGCCCGGGCGCGGGCGACGAGGGCGTCAGGCCGGAAGCACGCGGGCGCCGGCAGCGGCGCGGGTCGCGAACATTTCGGCTTCGATGCCGGTCGATGAGCGATATCCCCGGCCGAGCGCCGCCATGACCGTGTCGGTGGCATCGACCGCCACGAGGGCGATGGCGCAGCCGCCGAAGCCGCCCCCCGTCATCCGGCAGCCGAAGACGCCGGGCAGGGCCGCGGCGATCTCGCACAGCACGTCGAGCTCGCGGCACGACACTTCATAGAGGTCGCGGAGCGACGCATGGCTTTCGTGCATGAGCCGGCCGGCGCTCGGCCAGTCGCGCTCCTCGAGCGCGGCCACGAACGCGAGCGTCCGGTCGTTCTCCGCGAGGACGTGCGCGGCCCGGCGGGCTTCCCGGTCGGGGAGCGTCCCTCGGCTCGCTTCCCAGATGGCGGGCGTCACGTCGCGAAGCGAGCTGAAGCCGAGCCCGGCCGCCGCCGCCTCGCACTCCGCGCGACGGCGGGCATATTCGCCATCGGCCAGGCTGTGCCGCACGCCGCTGTTCACGACGACGAGCGCGACGTCGCCGCCTCCGAACGGCACGGCCCGGATCTCGCGACTTCGGCAGTCGATCAGGAGCGCGTGCCCCGCGCGGCCGAACGCCACCGCGCATTGATCCATGATGCCGCACGGCACGCCGGCGAATGCGTGCTCGGCCTGCTGGCAGAGGGTCGCCTTGTCGAGGAGATCGAGCGATCGGCCGCAGAGCGCCTCGACGACGGTGGCGGTGGCTACCTCGAGCGCGGCGCTGCTGCTCAACCCCCCGCCGGCTGGCAGGTCACCGGACACCACCGCATCGAAGCCCGGGATGCTCCATCCCAGGCGCTGGTAGCCCGCGAGCACGCCCGCGGGATAACGCGCCCAGTCGCTCCTGCCGGGCTCGAGCGGGGTGCGCAGGTCGAGTGTGGCGGGGATCGCCTCGCGCTCGGACCGAATCGTCGCCACGCCGTCGGTGCGGCGCGTGACGGCGATCCTGACGCCTCGCTCGATCGCCATCGGCAGGACGAGGCCGTCGTTGTAGTCGGTGTGCTCTCCGATCAGGTTCACGCGTCCGGGTGCGTGAACCGTGAACGCACCGGGGGCCGGGTGTGGTGGGCGATTCATGGCGGAGGCCTGCGCGATATCGTGCAGGCAGGGGGCTTTTCAGATCGAGTCAATCTATTGTCTACGGGTGGTTGGCCGTCAGCGGGGCTGGTACGTTCAGGATAGCGGCGGCTGCCGCAGGTGTTCACCCCGAGGAGACGGTCGGCATGCAGGCTTCTCGCAGGAAGGTTTCCCGTCGTCACGCGCTCCAGGCCGGCCTGTCTGCCGGCGCCGCCTTCGCCGTGCCGACGATCATCCCGTCGTCGGCGCTGGGGCTCGACGGCGCGGTCGCCCCGAGCGAGCGGATCATCGTCGGGGGCATCGGCATCGGTCGCCGCGGCGAGTACGACCTCGGCTGCTTCCTCGAGCAGCCCGACGTGATCTTCACCGCGATCGCCGACGTCAAGCAGGGCCGGCGCGAGGCGGTGAAGAAGATCGCCGACACGAAGTACGGCACGCAGAACTGCACGATGCACCGCGACTTCCGCGAGGTGCTCGACCGCAAGGACATCGACGCGGTGCTGATCGCGACCGGCCCCAACTGGCACGGACTCCTGGCGATGCTCGCCGCCAAGGCGGGGAAGGACATCTACTGCGAGAAGCCCTGCACGAAGAACATCGCCGAGACGCTCATCCACCGCGACACGATGCGGCGCTGCGGCACCGTCTTCCAGGCGGGCACCCAGCGGCGCAATCTGCCGCACTATGCCTTCGCGTGTGAACTCGCCCGCACCGGCCGGCTGGGCAAGATCAAGAAGGTGTTCGCGCACCCGCGTGGCATGACGGCGCTTCTGAGCGGATGGCTGCCCGAGGCGCCGCTGCCCGACCCGAAGGTGGACGACTGGGACATGTACCTGGGGCCCGCGGCGTGGCGGCCGTTCAATGCCGACACGCTCAAGGACGGCTTCAACTTCGAGAAGGGGGGCGGCTTCATCGGCGGCGGCGTGCCCAAGGGCGGCGGCGTGCTCGAGTGGGGTTCGCACTGCGTCGATCTCTGCCAGTGGGCGGTGAACGACGGCCCGCCGCCGGTCGAGTATCACCCGCCCAAGGGCGACGAGATCGTCTGCCGCTATGCCGACGGGGCCGAGCTCATCTTCCGCGAGAAGGACTGGATCCCGCTCGGCTCCTGCCCCGTGCGGTTCGAGGGTGAGACGGGCTGGGTGGAGGCCGGCGACTCCGGCAAGCTCGTGCTCAGTTCGCCGGAGCTTCTGGCCGGCCGGAAGATCGAGGAGATCGGCGGCTACCCCGCCACCTTCCACGTCCGCGACTTCCTCGACTGCGTGAAGACCCGTGGCAAGCCCAAGGGCAACGCCGATGCGGCCTGCAACGCCCATATCGCCTGCCATGCGGCCAACATCGCGATCTACCTCGGGCGGACAGTGAAGTTCGACAACGCCACGAACATGTTCGTCGGCGACGACGAGGCGAACCGGCTGCGGTCGGAGGCGCTCCGCGAGCCGTGGCGGCTCTGATCGCGGCGCCGCGCGACGGAACGGAACGAACGTGTCCAGCAACAAGGAGTGATCGAGATGGAGTTGAACCGACTGGCCGCGATCGGCTGCCTCGGAGTGTGGCTGGGCATGGCGGCATGCGGTGCCGCCGCGGAGCCGCTGCCCAACGAGGCCGAACTCCTCGCCGTGCTCCGGTCCGACGCCGCCGAGGCCGACAAGGCGATCGCCTGCAAGGATCGCCTGCAAGCACCTCGCGGTGAAGGGCTCGGCCGCCGCCGTGGGCGACCTTGCCAAGCTGCTCGGCAATGAACACCTCGCCTCGTGGGCCCGAATCCCGCTCGAGGCCATCCCCGGACCGGAAGCGAGTGCGGCCTTGCGGCAGGCCGCCGGGTCGCTCTCAGGCCGGCTGCTCGTGGGCGTGATCAACTCGATCGGCGTGCGGCGCGACAAGGATGCGACGGACTTGCTCGCCGCCCGCCTCGGCGACGCCGACGCGGAGGTGGCTGCCGCCGCCGCCGCGGCCCTCGGCAGGATCGGCACGCCCGCCACCGCGGCGGTGCTCTCGAAGAATCTCGCCGCGGCGGGCCCGCGGCTCGACGACGTGGCCCAGGGGGGAATCGTGTGCGCCGAGCGGCTCCTCGCGGAGGGAAATGCCGCCGCCGCCGCGACGCTCTACGACACCGTGCGCACCGCGAAGGTGTCGGAGCAGCGCGTGGCCGAGGCGACGCGGGGCCTCATTCTCGCCCGCGGCAAGGACGGCATCCCCCTGCTCGTGGAGACGCTTCGCTCGCCGTCGCGGCGGCTCGTGAACATCGGGCTGTTCACGGCGCGGGAGCTCCTCGACGGCCCGCGGAGCGGCGAGGTCGACATGGCCTTGGCCGCCGAGGCGACGCGGCTGGCGGGCACCGGCGGCGGAGATCGCGCCGCCCTCGTCGTGAACGTGCTCGCCGACCGCAATGCCGACGGCGGCGCGAGCCCCGACCTGCGGGCGCTCGTCCTCACGTGGGCCGGCTCCGGGCCGCAGGCGGTGCGGCTGG
>RFPF01000288.1 GCA_009926295.1 Planctomycetia bacterium | reverse complement strand
CCGAACAGCGCGTCGACCAGGAGGTCCGCGCCCGCGGCGGCCTGCCGAACGGGCTCGAAGCGATCCTGCTCGTGGGCCTGCTCGGCGGATTCACGACGTATTCGAGTTTCGCGTTTCAGTCCGTGGAACTGCTGGAGCAGGGCCGTCCGGCAGCGGCGCTCGGGTATGTCGCCGCCACGAACCTCGGCGCGATCGCGGCTGCGTGGGCCGGCCTGCGGTTGTCAGCCGGCTGAAAGTCGGGGCGGAGAGATTCGAACTCTCGACCTCTTGGTCCCAAACCAAGCGCGCTAGCCAGACTGCGCTACGCCCCGGAGCCCGGGAGTGTAGCACAGTCCCGTGGGGCGACTGTGTCGGTCGCCAAGCCAAGGCGAGCGGGACGGTTGCCCCACGAGGCTACTCGGTGATGTGGTCGAGGAGCCGCTGGAATTCGTCGAGGCTGGAGAACGGGATCACGATGCGGCCGGCGCCCTTGCCATTGGCATGCACGACCACCTTCACGCCGAGGGTCTGCCGCAGCTGATTTTCCACCGCCGTGATCTGGCCCGCTCGGCGCGTGGCCGGGCGGCCGGGCCTGCGTTTCGGCGCGGCTGGAGTCGCGACGGGCTCGTCGCCCCCCGCATCGTCACCGTGCGGTGCGACGACGTCCGGCTCGTCCACGTCGTCGGCCCGGATGATCTCCTGCACCTCCGCCTCGATCGTCCGCACCGAGAGGCCCTCGCGGGCGATCCGTTGGGCGAGCCTGGTCTGCTCCTCGTCGTCGCCGAGTGGGAGCAGGGCCCGGGCATGGCCCATCGAAATCCCGCCCGAGCGGAGGAGCTCGTGGACGGCCGCCGGCAGGTCGAGCAACCGGATGAAGTTGGCGACCGTGGAGCGGTCGATCGAGAGCCGCTTCGCGAGTTCCTCCTGGGTGCAGTTCCACGTGGCGAGATACTGCTTGAAGCTGGCCGCCTTCTCGAGCGCGTCGAGGTCGCGTCGTTGGAGGTTCTCGACGATCGCGATCTCCGACATCTGCCGGTCGTCGACGTCGAGCACCCGCACGGCCACCTTGTCCCAGCCGAGCCGACGGGCGGCGGCGAGGCGGCGCTGGCCGGCGATGAGTTGATAGCGGTCGCCCGTGGAGCGGACGACGATCGGCTGCACGAGGCCGTGCTCGCGAAGACTGTCGGCGAGATCGGCGAGGTCTGCGTCGTGCAGCGTGCTGCGCGGCTGCCAGGGGTTGGCGTCGATCAGCACCACCGCCACCTCGCTCGCGGGCAGTTCGGCGGCCGCCTGTTCGATCTCCTCCGGCGCGTGGAGGATCAGCCGCGCCGCGCCGGAGCCGAGGCCGTGTGCCGCGGGCGGCCGGCTCGCGACGGCGGCAGTGCCCTGGGTGGCAGGCAGTTCGATCCCCGCACGGCCCAGCAGCGCCTCGAGTCCCCGGCCCAGTCGGCGTTCCTTATTCACAGTCTCGTACCTCCATGCAAAGTTCCGTGTAGGCCCGCGACCCTCGTGACCGCGGCGCGTAGTCGAGCACACTCTGCGCGTGGCTGGGCGCCTCCGACACGGCCACGTCGCGGGGGATCACCGTCTCGAAGACGATCTCCCCGAAGAAGTCGCGCACCTCCGCCTCCACCTCCGACGTCAGTTCGAGCCCGGCGTCGTGCATCGTGAGCACGATACCGCTGAACGACAGCCGGCCGGACTTCTCGGCCATGACGTCGCGGATCACCTCGATCATCTGGGTGAGCCCCTCGAGCGCGAAGTATTCGCACTGGATCGGCATCAGCACCTCGGTGCTGCCGGCGAGCGCCGTGCGGGTGAGTTCCCCCACGCTCGGCGGGCAGTCGATCAGGCAGTAGTCCCAGGCGGAGAGGCCGCCGGCCAGGTGGCTGGCCAGCACTGTGGATCCGCTGCGCGCCTCGGCGGCGATCCGTTCCACGTCGCGCACGCTCCGGCTGCCGGGCAGCACGAACAGGTTCGGCAGGGAGGTCGGGCAGATCGACTCCGAGAGCGGCGTCTCCGACACGAGCGGATGGCGCGCGGCGGGCGCAACTCCGAAGCCGGTGGTGGCGTTGCACTGTGGGTCGAGGTCGACGAGGAGGGTGTGCAGCCCGGCCTTCGCCATGCCGGCGGCGAGGTTGGAAGCCGTCGTCGTCTTGCCGACCCCGCCCTTCTGGTTGGCCACGCACAGAATCCTTCCCACGCGCACAATCCTTTCCGCCGCGCACTCGCGCACGTTGAGTGCTTTCGGAGTATCGGCAACAACCGGACCGACATGAGGCCGGTTTCACGTGAAATCTCCCGGTTTGCGCAGACCCCCCGGGTTGCCCGGTTGCACGTGGAACGCGTCGCTACTCCAGCGGATTGAAGACGAGGCCGCTGGCGAGCTTTGGATAGAAGTAGGTGCTCTTGGCGGGCATCCGTTCGCCGGTCTGGCTCACCTGGCGGATGTCGTCGACCGTGGCCGGCATCACGAGCGCGGCGAACGGGTACAGGCCCGTACCGATGCCCTCGACCACCTCCCGCACGAGATGCACGTAGCCGGGTGTGGGAATCTCCTTTGCCCCGAGGAGGTCGCCGATCAGGAGCCGGTGGAGGATCGACACGCCGAGGTTCCGCCACGCGGGGCTGTGCTCGGCTGCCACCTGGTCCATCCGGGCCCGGCCCGCGGGCGTGATCCGGGCCAGTGTCCACGTCTCGTCGCCCGCCGTGTAGAGCCCGAGCGTGCCCTGGTCGTTCTCCGTCTCGATCTCCGACCACACCGCGTCGGCCGCGGCCGCCCCGTGGCCGGCGGGCTTCGTCACGAAGCAGTCGCGGAGCCCGGCCTTCAGTTCCTCGACGGTCGTCACCGCCGGCTTGACGAACAGCCTGTGCGTGGGGAGCACCACGAGCCCCGGGTCGCTCATCCCCACGAGCATCATGAGCACGAAGTTGGCCGGGTGGTCGGGCGGCAGCGGGGCACCCCCGTGCTGGGCGGAGTAGGCCGCAGCCACCTCGTCGCGATAGTTGCAGGCGGTTTCGTAGCGGTGGTGGCCGTCGGCGATGAACACGGGCTTGGGGCCCATGAGCCCGGCCACCTTTGCGGCCACGGCCTCGTCGGTGAGCGGCCACATCCAGCTCTTCACGCCGAGGTGGTCGGTCGCCTCCAGGGGCGGCTGCCCGGCCACGGCCTTGTCGAGCAGGGCCTGCACCTCGCCCGCCGGGTCTGGGTAAAGCCCGAACACCTGGCTGAGGTTCGCCTTGCAGGCCCGTGTGAGCAGCAGCCGGTCCTGCTTGGGGCCGCTCATCGTCTCCTCGTGGGGATGGATGTTGCCCGTCCCGAACCGCTCCAGCCGCACGCGGGCCATCACGCCCCGCCGCACGTGCTTCTGCCCCTCGACCTCGAACTCCTGGTGGTAGACGTAGAGGGCCGCCGCGGGCTCCTGCATCACCACGCCCTCGTCCCGCCACTGGCGGAGGAACCGCGCCGCCCGGGTGTATTTGTTCGAGCGCTCGTCATCCCCGGGCTCCTCGCGGTTGAGCTCGATCCGGATCACGTTGGCCGGATGCCGCTCGTAGAGGCTGGCCTGCAGGACGGTGTCGATCACGTCGTAGGGGGGCGCGATCACCTGCGACAGGGCGCCGACGTGCTTGGGGTCGTAGCGGAGG
>RFPF01000287.1 GCA_009926295.1 Planctomycetia bacterium | reverse complement strand
AGTTCGTGCCAGAACAACCTCAAGCAGGTGGGTTTGGCGATCCTCAACCACGAGAACGTGAAGAAGGCTTATCCCGCGGGCTACACGTACTACGGGAGCAGTGAGCGCTGCTGGGGCTGGGGCACCTTCATCCTGCCCTACATGGAGCGGATGGATCTCTACCAGACGCTCCAGCCGGACAAGCGGAAGCTGAGTGCGATCGTCACGGCGACGGCGAGCCAGACCGACATCGACGCGCTCCAGACGAAGATCGCGGGGTATCGCTGCCCTTCCGACAATTCTCCGGATCTGCGGGATCCGAGCGTCTTCAATCCGACCCCTGGAACAACTTCGGCGACGAGCCTGTTTGGCACAAGCCCGCCGTTTCAAGTCGCGACGGCGAACTACGTGGCTACAGCGGGCAGCGTTGCACTTTCAGGTACTGACGCCACGTATCCCACGGGGTATGCGGCACCGTACAAGGATTTCGACTGCGGCGGGGTGTTCTTCGGCGTTCGCGATGCCACGGCGTCTCCGCCGGGCCGCGGTCCGCTCGGGGTGAAGGTAAGCGACATCACGGACGGCACAAGCAAGGTGATCATGGTCGGGGAACGGGAGTTCAACGGCATGGCCGGGACATGGGTCGGTACCGGAAATGCCGGAGGGTTCGACCCTAAGGACAATGGTGCGATCTTCGCGCGCGGGAACTTCAGTCAGAATTGGGACGTCTACGGCCTCTATGTCTCGACGGGGCAGCCCCAAAATCGGGGAAAGGGGGCGTCGAGTGCGCATCCGAACGGCGTCCAATACCTGTTCGCCGACGGGTCGGTCGCCTTCATCTCGGACGCCGTCACGGTGCTGGCCAACCTGTGCAACCGCACCGACCGTGCGCCGAGGGTCGTGGACGTGTCGCGGTACTAGTGTCTCGGCATCAGGGGGCCGTGGTGGGATGGCGAAAAGGATGCGCATTGATAGCCCGGCAGTGAGTTTCGCGACTGGCTGCCTCCGCGCACTGGCCGCGGGCGGGAATCAAAGGCCGCTCATTCGTGCGTCGCGGACGATTCAGCGGGCTGGCTTTACGCTCGTCGAAATGCTCGTGGTGATCGCGATCATCGGGGTGCTCGTCGGGCTTCTGCTGCCCGCCGTGCAGACGGCCCGTGAGGCCGCGAGGCGCAGTTCGTGCCAGAACAACCTCAAGCAGATCGGCCTCGCGATCCTCAACCACGAGAACGTGAAGAAGGCGTATCCCGCCGGCTACACCTACTACGGGAGCAACGAGCGCTGCTGGGGGTGGGGCACGTTCATCCTGCCCTACATGGAGCGGATGGATCTCTATCAGACGCTCCAGCCGGACAAGCGAAAGCTCAGCACGGTCGTCACGGCGACGGCGAGCCAGACCGATATCGACGCACTCCAGACCAAGATCGCGGGGTATCGCTGTCCGTCCGACCGGTCGCCCGATCTCCGCGACAAGAGCCAGTTCGACTCCCCCACGTTGGCCACGTCGCTGTTTGGCTCGTCGCCCCCGTTCCAGGTCGCGACGTCGAACTACGTCGGCGCGAGCGGGGGCGTGTGGGTGTCGGGCACCGATGGCTCGTATCCGACCGGGTACGCGGCACCCTACAAGAATTTCGACTGCGGCGGTATCTTCTTCGGCGTGAACGATGCCAACGCATCGTCTCCCGGCCGTGGGCCCCTTGGTGTGAAGGTCAGTGACATCACCGACGGCACGAGCAAGGTGATCATGGTCGGCGAGCGGGAGCAGAAGGGGCTCGCAGCCATCTGGGTGGGCACCGGCAATGCGGGTAGCTTTGGCACGGACGGAAACTGCGCGACGCTCGCCCGCTTGAGTTTCAATCAAAACTGGGACGTCTATGACCTCTACGGTACGGATAACCGCGGCAAGGGCACGGGGAGCGCCCACCCGAACGGCGTGCAGTATCTTTTCGCGGATGGTGCCGTCGCGTTCATTTCCGACGGTGTTTCCACCATTAACCAACTTCAAAATCGAGCCGACCGCGCGCCGCGGGTCGTCGACGTGTCGCGGTATTGAGCCTCGAGGAACACGCGTGCGGAACGTGGTGAAGATTTCGAGCAGCGTGAGTGTGGTGTTCTGCGTGGCGGTCATCCTGGCCGGCTGCGGAGGCGAGCGGTTTCCCACGGCCGAGGTCACGGGCCGTGTGACGCTCGAAGGAAAGCCGGTGGAGGGGGTCGTGGTGCAGTTCGAGCCGCGCCAGCAGCCCAACGTCAAGAAGATCCTGCCTGCGGCGTTCGGTGTCACCGACGCGGATGGCCGATACCGTGCGTTCCGGACGGGCAACAAGAAGTTCGGCGCGGTCGTCGGCGTGAGCCAGGTGCGGGTGACGGTTCCCGAAGGGAACACGATCAAGATCCATCCCCGATATGGTCAGGACCGGGCGTTTTGGGCGGAGATCGCGCCGGGCCCCAACGTCTACGATCTCGAACTCGTCGACGACCCGACGGCGAAGCAGAAGGCGGTCTTCAGCGAGCCACCACCGGAGTGATGTGATGCCCTCCCTTCGTGCCCCGAAGCATCGAGCAGAGACGACCGAGCGTCGGTGCGTCCAGTTGGTTTTTGGCCGGCGGGCTGGGTCGGCATCGGGAAGGGCGGGCTTCACGCTGGTGGAGCTGCTGGTGGTGATCGCGATCATCGGGGTGCTCGTGGGCCTGCTCCTGCCGGCGGTGCAGACGGCTCGCGAGGCGGCGCGGCGGAGTTCGTGCCAGAACAATCTCAAGCAGATCGGCCTGGCGATCCTCAATCACGAGAACTCGAAGAAGGCGTTTCCGGCCGGATACGTGTACCGCGGTGTCTCGGAGCGCAGTTGGGGCTGGGCCGCGATCATCCTGCCCTACATGGAAAGGATGGATCTCTACCAGACGCTGCAGCCCGACAAGCGCAGGCTGAGCACGATCGTCACGGCCACGGCCAGCCAGACCGACATCTCCGCGCTCCAGACGAAGATCGCCGGCTATTGCTGCCCGTCCGACTCGTCTCCCGACCTGCGGGACAGGGCGCTGTTCGACTCGCCGTCGACCGAGGTGGCGCTGTTCGGCTCTTCGCCGCCGTTCCAGGTGGCGACCGCCAACTACGTGGGGTGCTGTGGCGGGCACAGCACCGCGGGCACACCCACGGCCGGGTGCGTTTCGGGCGCTTCGACCGTATGCGTCAGCAACACCACGTACTACTGTGCCCCGCACAGCGACGCGGACACGGGCGGAATATTTTTCGGCCAGCTGACATCGACCGCGTCGGGATCGGCGGCATTGCCGCCGGGCATCCGGCTGAGCGACATCACCGATGGCACGAGCAAGGTGATCATGGTGGGCGAGAGAAGTGCCGACGGGCTGGCCGCGACGTGGGTCGGCGTGGGAAGTCCCTGCGACTACGGCCCCAAGGGCACCTGCACCACGCTGGGGCGGCCGAGCAACCAAAACTGGGACGTGTACGGCCTCAACGCCACCGTGAACATCGGCAAGAACATGTGCAGCCCGCACCCCAACGGGGTCCAATACCTGTTCGCCGACGGGGCCGTGGCTTTCATTTCCGACAACGCATCGAGCTCCGTCGTCGGCCAGCTGCAAAACCGCTGCGACCGCAGCCCGCGCGTGGTGGACGTATCGAGGTATTGATGTCGTGGCGTGCGCATGTGCGGCCGGCAGGGTTCACGCTTGTCGAACTGCTCGTGGTGATCGCCATCATCGGC
>RFPF01000286.1 GCA_009926295.1 Planctomycetia bacterium | reverse complement strand
TCGCCCCAGCCACTCCTCGACTGGGTCAATCGCGCGGCGGCCGAGGCTTTCGACGCCACGCCCGAGACACTCCTCGGCCGCCGCGCGATTGACCCAGTCGAGGAGTGGCTGGGGCGAGGTGTCGTGGGCCAGGATGGCGAGCGGCAGATCGAAGAGCCGGCGGGCGTCCTCGGCCGGATCGCCCGATCGCTCGACGAGATCTCTGCCCAGCCGCCGCCGGAACGAGTCGAGGATCTCTGTGGCGCGGGTCAGCCACGCGGCATCGGAGTCGTGCATGGCATTCGAGACGGGGTGCGGCGACGGACGTGAAGCGACGCGGCCGGGCCGGGGCATGGCCCCCGGTCCGGCCGCTCGAGCGTAGTATGCGCGGCTTCCCTGCCGCGGACGAACTCTGTCAGTCGTCGGTGTTGACACCCTCGCCGCCGGCCCGCGTCACGAGCGCGGCGAATACGCGGAGCGAGATGCTCTCGCTGAAACTGCGTACTGATCCGTCGCCCATCACGGCGTTGCAGATGCCGGGGTGGAACGCGTAGGGATCGGCGGTGCCCTCCTTGCCGTACGTGCCGCCGCCGAACGTCGCCGTATCGACACTCTCGCCGTTGGTGACGTTGATCGCCTGCTCGGCCGACGAGCCGACGGCCGAGCCGTCCGACTTCTGGCCCTTGAATGCCAGGTCGCTCGCCGGGCGGCACCAGCCGCCGCCGTTGACGCGGGCGTTGGTCTGGCCGACGTCACCGCCGACGATCCGGCCCCGGATCACCTTGTGGGGGCGGCCCGCCGACTCGACGAGCGCGATCGTCTTCGAGAGGCCGTCGATCGCCTGCCGCATCCGGACGGTCGTCTGGCCGTCGTAGTCCTTGGACAGGAGTCCGAGCGACGGATCCGACTTCGAGCCGGTGTAGGTGCCCGAGGACATCGTCGCCTGCGACACGGGCGACACCCGGTCCGCCTGGCCGCTGAGCCTGTTGTCCACGAACGTCGTCGCGGAATAGTCGGTGGTCGCGCAGAACAGGCCGGTGGACTCGTTCAGGCTCGAGCCGTCCGCACTCACGGTGCGATTCGACGAGCCGAAGCCAGCCGACGAACCATCAGGATCACCGTCGAGGGTCTGCGTCGGATCGGACGGGCACTCGAACGCCTTGACCCGCGTCCGGGCGAGGACCCCGTTGGCGAACCGCGCTCCGCCGACGGGGGCGATGTCGGTCCAGTTGGCGGCGGTGCCCGAGTTCCAGTTGGCCGCCACGACGGGTTCTTCGATGTAAGCGACGCTGCGAGTGACCCACGACAGCCTTCCCTTCGTGCCCGTCTGCGGCCGGGTGCTCGTCGGGAGTTTCTCGTTGTTGGCGCTCGCGAAGTTGTGGATCATGAGGCCACATTGCTTGAGGTTGTTGGTGCAGCTTGAACGCCGGGCCGCCTCGCGGGCGCTCTGGACGGCCGGGAGGAGCAGGCCGACGAGAACGCCGATGATCGCGATCACGACGAGCAACTCGACGAGGGTGAACGCGTTCCGACGGTAGCGGGCGAGGGACATGGGAAACTCCTTGTGGGGCGAGAGGCGGGTGAACTGGAATCCGTGGCGTGGTTCGGGGTGTCAGCGGTCTGTCTTGTCGAACCTGGTCTTTTCCGTGCGTTCGATCTGGACCACGACGCCGTCCTGCACGATCGCGAGCACGGAGCCGTAGCGAAGCCCGGCGAGCGCGTCGCCGATGCGGCGCAGGGTGGCCGAGCCGTGGGCCGCTGCAGGAGGCTCGGAGCGTTCGGTGGGGTCGTGGTTGGTGTGGCTCATATGACGTATTCGGGATCGGGGACGAACACCCGGGCCTTCCGCGGCGTGATGGCCACGTGGGCTCCGGGCTCCAATGACATCTGCAATCGGTGTGCCATTTCGGTGGGAATGTCGACGTGCAGTTCCTGTTCGGATCCATGCGGCCGGCAGGCGACGCGGGTGATCGCGCCGTTGCGGGTCACGCGCAGGATGCTGGCGGGGAGGCTGGTGCCGAGCCGGTTGGCGACCGCCGCCGGTGGCGACAGTTCGAGCTCGTGCGGCCGCAGGTAGACGCGGGCCTCGCGGGCCTGGGCATGGGGATAGTCAGGGTAGTCGATCGGAATCCCGTGCCAGAACGCTCGGCCGTTCTCGACGCGGCCGTGATACACGTTCACGTTGCCCAGGAAATCCATCACGAACGGCGTGGCGGGATGGTCGAAGACGTCGTCGGGTGAACCCTGCTGCTCAATCTTCCCGTGGTTCATCACCACAACGGTGTCGGCCAATTCAAATGCCTCCTCCTGGTCGTGTGTGACGAACACGCTCGTCATCCCGATCTCGTCGTGCAGCCGGCGGAGCCACTGCCGCAATTCCACGCGGACCTTCGCGTCGAGGGCGCCAAAGGGCTCGTCGAGGAGCAGGATCTTCGGCCGGATGGCGAGCGCCCGGGCGAGTGCCACCCGCTGACGCTGGCCGCCGGAGAGTTGCGCGGGCTTGCGGCCGCCGAGGCCCTCGAGCCGCACGAGCCGGAGCAGTTCCTCGACCTTGGCGACGACCTCCGCCTGCGGCGCCTTCCGCACCCGCAGCCCGAAGGCGATGTTTTCGAACACGCTCATGTGGCGAAAGAGGGCGTAGTGCTGGAACACGAAGCCCACCTCGCGCTCGCGGGCATGCCGCTCGGTGATGTCGGCGCCGTCCTCCTCGATGGTGCCCGAGTCGGCGAATTCGAGCCCGGCGATGATCCGCAGGAGCGTGGTCTTGCCCGAGCCCGAGGGCCCGAGCAGGGCGAGGAGCGTGCCCTCGGGGACCTCGAGTGACACGTCGTCGAGGGCCTTGAACGAGCCGAACGACTTCGTGATGCCGCGAACGTAGATGCTCATGCGACTGCACCCTCCACCTTCGTGTGGTCAAGCGAATCGGACAGGGAACGGTTGGCTTCCAGATCGCGGGCCTCGGCCTCGAGCCGCCGCTCGATCGCGAACTTGGCGACGAGCGTCACGAGCGCGAGGCCGGCGAGCACGCTGGCCACCGCCATCGAGGCGGGCTGCCGGTATTCCTGGAACAGTTTTTCCACGCGGAGCGGCATCGTGTCGGTGGCGCCGGCGATGTGGCCGCTGACGACGTACACCGCTCCAAACTCGCCCATCGCGCGGGCGTTGGCGAGCACGATCCCGTGCAGGAGCGCCCAGCGGATGTTCGGCAGCGTCACCCGCCAGAACACCTGCCAGCCGCTGGCCCCCAGGCTCACGGCGGCCATCTCCTCCTCCGGCCCGATCGCCTCCATCACCGGGATCAGCTCGCGGACCACGAGCGGCAGCGTGACGAACGTGGTGGCGAGCACGAGGCCTGGCCAGGCGAAGATCACCTTCCAATCGAGCCAGGCGAGTGTCGGCCCGAGGAGGCCCTGCCGGCCGAAGATCAGCACGAGCGCGAGGCCCGCCACGACGGGCGACACGGAGAACGGCACGTCGAAGAACGAGATCAGGAGCGACCGCCCGGGAAATCTGAACCGGGCCACGAGCCAGGCGGCGGCGACGCCGAAGACCGTGTTGATCGCCACGGCCACGGGGGCGACGGTGAGTGAGAGCCAGATGGCGTGCCGCGTATCGGGGTCGTCGACGAGCGCCTTCCACCAGGCCCCCGCGCCACGGGCGAAGGCCTCGTAGAACACGCTCGCGAGCGGCACCACGATGAGGAGGCCCACGACGCCGACGGCGGCGG
>RFPF01000285.1 GCA_009926295.1 Planctomycetia bacterium | reverse complement strand
GGCGTGGTGCCGCCGGAGCGGCCCGCGGCACCCCCCTCGAAGTTGAGCGACGACAGGTCGACCGCATCGCCCGGCGGCGCGGGCACGGGCACGGGCCGCGTGGCGTTGCCGAGCGGGCCGCTCCCGCCGGGCCGGACGAGGCGGCCGGAACTGCTGCCCGGGCCGCTGCGCTGCACTGCTCCGGGCGGCAGCATGCGACGCGCGTCGGAGTCGGAGGCCGGTGCCCGCCGAATCGGCCGCCGCAGGGTCTCGCCGCCCGCGGGCGTCTTCGCGGCCGACGAGGCGAGCCAGGCATCGAGCGTCTCCGCCACCTCGCGGGCCGTCTGGGGCCGCGCGTCGGGGTGCTTTTCGAGCATGCGGAAGTAGAGCTGGGCCAGCGCCGGCGGGACGTCGGGCCGCTCCTCGAGGAGGTTCGGCGGCGGCTCGTTCATGTGGGCCCGTATCCGCTCCCCGAGCGATCCCTTGGCGAACGGTGCGCGGCCGACGAGCAGGTAGTAAAGCGTGCAGCCGAGGGAATAGATGTCGGACCGGCGGTCGGCCTGATGGCTGTCTCGTGCCTGCTCGGGGGCGAGGTAATCCGCGGTGCCGAGAACCTTCTCGTCGTGCTCCTTGGTGAGCGAGGCTTCTCCCTCCTCGTCGTCGAGTGCCAGCCCGAGGTCGAGGATCTTCACCGTGCCGCGCTTGTCGAGCATGAGATTGGCGGGCTTGATGTCGCGATGAACCAGCCCCTCCTCGTGGGCGTAGTGCAGCCCCACGGCGGCCTGCCGAACGTAGTCGGCCGCCTCGCGCACGTCGAGAGGCCCCTGCTGCTTCACCCGCGCGTGCAGGTCGGTGCCCTCGATGTATTCCATCACGATGAAATGGACGCTTCCCGAGGTCTCGAGGTCGAAGGCGCGGGCGATGTTGTGGTGGCTCAGTCGATAGGCAACCTGGGCCTCGCGCTCGAAGCGCGCGAGGTAGGAACTCTGTTCGACCCGCTTGATCGGCAGCACCTTGATGGCCACGCGCTGCCGCAGTGTCGGGTTCTCGGCAAGGTAGACGCTGCTCATGCCACCGGCGCCGAGCAGCCGCAGCAGCCGGTATTTGCCGAGGGTGAAGCCCTTGCTCTTTCCGCGCCGCAGCTGCTCGAGCTGCCAGGGCGTCAATAGCTCCGCCTCGACGAGGGCGGAGGTGAGTCCCTCGGGCACCGGGCCCGTTTCGTGACGCCACGGCCCGAGAACCGCATCGAGCCGATCCTCGGCGACGAGCCCGCTGCCGCGAAGGGCCTTGAGAAAGTCGGGCAGGGTCTGGACTGGAGGGGTGGCGTCGCTCATGGTGGAGAGGCCCGGCGTCTCCACTGCATGGTACATCACCCGTGAAAGTCGTGCTTTACTCGCGTCGTGGGTGTCACCTGTGCGAGCGGGTGGAGGAGATGCTCGCCTGCCACGCCCCGGATTCCCTGATCGTCGACGTGGATGGGGAGCCCGGTCTGGCCGCCGCGTTCGGAGACCGCGTTCCCGTGGTCGAAGCCGACGGGCTGGTCGTGGCGGAAGGACGCTTCGACGAGGAGCAGCTGATCGCCGCTATACGCCGAGGTTCAGGCCGCGGCGGTGCAGCGCATCGATGAGGCCGGTGGCCGATTCGAAGACCTCCGCGTCCCAGCCGCAGGCCCGGGCCGCGTCCACGTGCGCGGGGATGTCGTCGCAAAAGAAGATGTGATCCGGCGGCACGCCCGCCCGGGAAGCCGCGGTCGCGTAGATGGCGGGCTCCGGCTTGACGGCCTCCACCTCGTGGCTGAGCACCGTGACCGCGAAGGCTCCCGGCAGGACGGCGAGACGCTTCGCGCACAGGTGCTCCCAGTGCACGCCGCAGGTGTTGGAGAGGATGCCGACTGGGATGCCGGCCCGCGACAGGCCCGCGATCACCGGCAGCATGGCCACGTTGAGCGTGAACATGTCGCTCGCGGCGTCCGCCAGCCGGGCCGGGTCGGATGCCGTGCCGGTGTGCCGGGAGAATTCCGCGTGAAATCCCCGCCAGTCGACCGCGCCCCGCTCGATCCGCGTCTCGAGATCCGTCGCCGCCAGCGCCGCCCTCACCGTCGCCAGGGGAACGCCCGCCACGGCGGCCATCTGGCGGTGGGCACGCTCGCGGTCGAACGACACGATCACGTTGCCGAGATCGAGAAACACGAATGCGGGGCGACGCGGCATCGGATCGTCGACGGGAACGCGCGGCTGGCGGCGGCCGCCTTGAAAGCCGGCCTACAGATACTATTCTCCGGCGGTCGTTCCCGAAAAGAGCCCGAGGCCGCCCACCGCCGGCCGCACCAACCCGAAGGACCCTCCGGCATGGCCGCCTTGAACCGTTACAGCTCCCGCATCACCCAGCCTCGCGCCCAGGGCGCCTCCCAGGCGATGCTCCTGGGCACCGGGCTGCAGCCTGCCGATCTCGACAAGCCGCAGGTGGGCATCGCGAGCATGTGGTACGAGGGCAACACCTGCAACATGCACCTCGACCGCCTCGCCGCGAAGGTCCGCGAGGGTGTGATCGCCGCCGGCATGGTCGGAATGCGATTCAACTCGATCGGCGTCAGTGACGGCATCTCGATGGGCACCGAGGGCATGAGTTACTCGCTCCCCTCGCGCGACATCATCGCCGACTCCATCGAGACGGTGATGCACGCCCAGTGGTACGACGCCCTCGTGGCGATCCCGGGCTGCGACAAGAACATGCCGGGATGCCTGATCGCCATGGGCCGGCTCAATCGGCCCGCGCTGATGGTGTACGGCGGCACGATCAAGCCGGGCCACCTGGCGGACGGCACGCCCCTCGACATCGTCTCGGCGTTCCAGTGTTACGGGGAGTACGTGGCCGGCCGCATCGACGACACCCGCCGCGGCGAGATCGTGCGGCGCGCCTGCCCGGGTGCCGGGGCCTGCGGCGGGATGTACACCGCCAACACGATGGCGACGGCGATCGAGGCGATGGGCATGGCCCTGCCCGACAGCGCCTCCATCCCCGCCGAGCATCCCGACAAGCTGAACGAGTGCTTGCGCGCCGGGATGGCGGTCCGCGGCCTGCTCGAGCGCGACCTCAAGCCGCGCGACATCATGACGCGGCGGGCCTTCGAGAATGCGATCGTCACGATCATGGCGCTCGGCGGGTCGACGAACGCCGTCCTGCACCTGATCGCGATGGCCCGGGCGGTGGGCGTCGAACTCGGTCCGGCCGACTTCCAGAAGGTGGCGCGGCGGATTCCCTACATCGCCGACTTGAAGCCGAGCGGGAAATTCGTGCAGGAAGACCTGCATTCGATCGGCGGCACGAGCGGCCTGATGAAGTACCTGCTCGACAAGGGGCTGATGGACGGCGACTGCATGACCGTGACGGGCAAGACGCTCGCCGAGAACCTCGCCGCGAGCAAGGGCCTGGCCCCGGGGCAGAAGATCATCCATCCCGTGGAACAACCGCTCAAGAAGACCGGCCACATCACGATCCTGCACGGCAACCTGGCGCCCGGCAGTGCGGTCGCCAAGATCACCGGCAAGGAGGGGAGCCGCTTCTCGGGGCCGGCGCGGGTGTTCGACAGCGAGGAGGCGATGCTGGCGGCGCTCGAGCAGGGGGCGATCCGCCGTGGTGACGTGGTGATCATCCGCTACGAGGGGCCCAAGGGAGGCCCCGGCATGCCGGAGATGCTCACGCCCACGTCGGCGCTCGTGGGAGCGGGCCTGGGTAACGACGT
>RFPF01000284.1 GCA_009926295.1 Planctomycetia bacterium | reverse complement strand
GGCGAGGCGATGAAAGTCGCTGCCCCGCTCCACGTAGCGCACCACCGTGACGAGCGTGTCGGGGTCGACGAGTTCCTCGAACGGCACGTAGTTGAGGTCGAGCTGGCCCGACACGCTCACCATCACGCCGTCGAGGCCGCGCTCGGCGAGCGCCCGGTAGGCGCCCACGCCGAGTTGGCTGCCCAGCATGACGTCGAAAGCGTGGGGTTTCGCACACCGCGATTCGTAGCCAAGTTGCAGGCCAACCACCTTGCGCGACCGCCCTGTCTGCTTCTTGAACTCGTCGCTCACGAGCCTGGCGAACATCCGGCCGAGCTGCACGTGCGAGATCGAGATGTGGCCGTGGTCGTCGCGGGGAATCCCCTCGAGGGCCTTCGCAGGCAGATACTCCGCGAGCCCCTCGGCCATCACGATCACGCCGTACTGCTTCCCCTCCTGCTCCTCGCGGACCCGCATCGTCTTCACGATCCGGTCGACGACCTCGTCGATGTTCATCACCGGCTTGATCCGCGTCTCACCGTTCGGGCCCGTCACCGTCTCTTCACCCCGGAATTTTCCGTGGATGTCCTCGACGCTCACGACGAGGCTCGCCTCGCCGGCGATCGCGGCGCCGTACGAGAGCCAGCCGGCGCTGCGGCCCATCGTCTCGCAGAGGAAGTAGGCCCGGCTCGCCTCCGCGTCGTAGAGCAGGTTGCGGATCTCGCCGCCGAGCGTATCCACGGCCGTGAAGTAGCCGAACGTGAAATCGATGCCCATGTAGTCGTTGTCGATCGTCTTCGGCAGGTGCACCACGGGGATCCGCTTCGCATCGGGCGGCAGGCGGTCCTGGAACAGCTTGAACTTGTTTGCGGTCTTGAGCGTGTCGTCGCCGCCGATCGAGATCAGAGCCTCGACGCCGAGCGACACGAGGCCCTCGTAGACGTTTTTCAGCGGCTGTACCCGCTCGGCGTCGTCGAAGTGGCTGGGATGGGAGACGTGCTTGCCGGGGTTCGTGCGGGCCGTGCCGAGCATGATTCCCTGGCCGCTCCGCGTCCGCTTGAGGAACTCGGGCGTGATCTTGATGTAGTCGCGGCCCTCGGCGAGTGGCTTCGCGGGGGAGTAGTCGGCGAGCGAGGAGTAGCCGTGCTTCATGCCGAGCACCTCGGTGCCCTCGCGCATGAAGGATGTGGCAGCGGTCGAGATCACGGCGTTGGCGCCCGGAGCGGGACCGCCGGCGAACAGGATGGCGACGCGGCGAAAGTGGTGGGCCGCCTTGGGCGGCCGCGAGAGCGACTCTGGCATGAGGTTCCTTACTTGGACAGGAGTACGCGTTCGACGAACGTGGTGTCGATCTGCGCCTCGTGGAAGGCGGTGTTTGAGAGGATCGACAGATGGATGGGAACCGTGGTCTTGATCCCCTCGATCCGGAGTTCCTTGAGCGCGCGGATCATCGTGTCGATCGCCTCGCGGCGGGTCGGCTGATGGACGATCAGTTTGCCGACGAGCGAATCGTAGTGCGGCGGCACCGTGTAGCCGGTGGTGGCATGGGAGTCCCAGCGGACGCCGAAGCCGCCGGGGGCGACGATCCGCTCGATCCGTCCGGGGCAGGGGCGGAAGTTCGCGGCCGGATCCTCGGCGTTGATCCGGCATTCGATCGCATGCCCGCGGGGGACGATGTCTTCCTGCCGCAGATCGAGCCTCTCGCCCGCGGCGACCCGGATCTGCGCCTTGAGGAGGTCGATCCCCGTCACCATCTCACTCACCGGATGCTCGACCTGGATCCGGGCATTGACCTCGATGAAGTAGAAGTTGTCCTGCTGATCGACGATGAATTCGACCGTGCCGGCCGAGAAGTAGTTCGCCGTTTTCGCCAGCCGCACGGCGGCCTCGGCCATCTTCTGCCGCGTGGCCTGCGGGAGGCGGGGCGATGGGCTCTCCTCGATCAGTTTCTGGTGGCGCCGCTGGGTGGAGCAGTCGCGCTCCCAGAGGTGGTACACGTTGCCGTGCCGGTCGCCGAGGATCTGGATCTCGACGTGCCGCGGCCGCTCGACGTACTTTTCGATGTAGATGCCGGGGTTGCCGAACGCCGCCTGTGCCTCGGCCGAGGCCTGCTGCCACGCGCTCGCCAGCGCGAGATCGTTGGCCGCGACCCGCATCCCCTTGCCGCCGCCGCCGGCCGTGGCCTTGAGCAACACCGGGAATCCGATTTCGCGGGCGACCTTCACCGCCTCCTGCTCGCTGCCGATGATGCCGTCGCTGCCGGGCACGGTGGGCACGCCCGCCTCACGGGCAAGTGCCCGGGCGGAATTCTTGTCGCCCACCCGCTCCATCGCCTCGGGCGTGGGGCCGATGAAGCCGATGTCGCAAGACCGGCAGACCTCCGCGAAGTGGGAGTTTTCCGAGAGGAATCCGTAGCCGGGGTGGATCGCCTGCACGTTGCCGATCTCGGCGGCGCTGATCACGCGGTCGATCCGCAGGTAGCTGTCGGCGCTCTTCGCGGGACCGATGCAGATCGCCTCGTCGGCGAGTTCCAGATACGGCGCGTCGCGGTCGGCCTCGCTGTAGACCGCGACGGTCTCGACGCCGAGTTCACGGCAGGCGCGGATCACGCGCAGGGCGATCTCGCCGCGGTTCGCTATGAGGATCCGTTTGAACATGCGTCGGAAAGGCCGGTCGTGCCGCCCTCGGGGACGGGGCTCACGCCCCCGGGTCGACCTTGATCAGCGGCTGGCCGAATTCCACGGGCGCACCGTTCTCGACGAGAATCGCCACCACCTGTCCCGAGACGCCCGCGGGGATCTCGTTGAACACCTTCATCGCCTCGACGATGCAGACCGTCTTGTCGGGTCCGATGCGGTCTCCTACCTTCGCGAACGGCGGGGCATCCGGGCCGCTCGCCTTGTAGAAGGTGCCCACCATCGGGCTCTTGATCAGTACCATCCGGGCCTCGGCGGCCGATTCCGGTGCCGCGGCGGGCTCCGCAGAGGCTGCCGGCCGCGGGGCGGATCGGGAGGCGGGCGAGGTCACGGGCACCACCTCGCCACCACGCTTGATCCGCACGCCATGGTCGCCCTGCTTGAGGTCTATCTCCGCGAGATCGTGCTCCTCCATCAGCTCGATCAGCTGGCGGACTCTCTTGACGTCGAACAGGTCGACCGATTTCTTCGCGGCACTCATGCGGGCAGGCGTTCCTTTCCGGCTGGAAACCCGGGGATTTCGCGGCGAAGGTAGCCCGGGCGGCGCGTTTCAGTCAAGGTAACGGCAGGCGTCCCGCGAGGGCGGGCGGCGATTCGACGTTCCGGCTGGCGATTTCGTCAGCCCCGAGGAGGCGGCATGGCCCCGCGAGATGTCGACGGCGTTCCCGGAGATCTGCCCCGGCTGGCGGCGCGCGTCCGCGACACGAGCAAGCACGACTATGGTCGCGTGCTCGTGGTCGGCGGCGCAGCCGGCATGGCAGGCGCTCCCGCGCTCACTGGCATGGCGGCGCTGCGCAGCGGGGCCGGACTGGTCGAGGTGCTCGTGCCGGAGAGCGTGGCGGCGATCACGGCCGGATTCGATCCCTGCCTGATGACCAGTGGCCTGCCTGCGGATGGCGACGGCGGGTTCGCCGGCGCGGCCGCCGATGCGATCGTCGAGCGGGCGGGCCGGGCGGACGTCGTGGCGATCGGGCCGGGACTGGGCCGCTCCCCGGCCGCGGTGGCGCTCGTGGCGCGGCTCTGGGCCGACCTCACGCAGCCGGCCGTGTTCGACGCCGACGCGCTGTGGGCGCTCGCCCGGATCGACAGGCCCGGGCTCGCGCGG
>RFPF01000283.1 GCA_009926295.1 Planctomycetia bacterium | reverse complement strand
GTATCTCACCCCGCGGCTCGGCGGCGCCCTGCTCGAACCGGACCTGCTCGGGATCGACGACCTGCGACAGCCCCACCGTCACGTCGCTCGCCGAACCCCGTTCGGGCATTTCGCCCACTGCGAGGGCGACGGCGAACTCGACGCGAAACTCGAGGCTGCCGACCCGCACCATAGACCCTGTCTCGAGCGGAACCTTGGCCGAGGTCTCGACGAGTGCGCCGTCGACGAACGTGCCGTTGGTCGAGCCGAGATCACGAAGGTAAACGGCGCCATCCTGCTCGAAGATCTCGCAGTGCTTGCGGCTCACCAGGTCCTGCTGGATGCGGAACTTCGCCTCCTCGCTGCGCCCCACGACGATGGGGAGCCGCACCGAGACCGTCGTGCGTTTCGATTCCGGCTTCGTGACGACGAACTTGACGTGCACGGGGTGTCTCCGCCGATCGCTCCGGCATGACTCCGAAACGCCGAGTCTAACGCCGCCCGGAGGACGGCCAAACGGCCCGTCCCAGTCGCCGCAAAAAACCCGTCTTGCCCAGAGGGTGATCTTGCGGCCACCCCCCACGCCCCCTAGAATCGCGGGGCTCCGTGGCGGTGGCGACGCCGGGCACGGCCGTTGCGGGTGTAGCTCAGTTGGTAGAGCACCACGTTGCCAACGTGGTTGTCGTGGGTTCGAATCCCATCACCCGCTTACCCTTCCCGGGCACACTTGGCTCGTGCATCGCGTGCATGCGCAGTTCGGCATCTTCGCCCCAGGCGTCCGCGTCCGGCGCCATCCCGTCCCGCTGTTTTCGTCGGAATTGAAACATGTCTGACTCTGCCACCGCGATCGCCCCCTCCACCTCCGCCGGCGAGGATCCGGTCGCCCAACCGCTCAAACTCGACGTCTCGATCGAGAGCGTCTCCACATGCCAGCGTCGGGTGAAGGTTTCGATTCCCCGCGAGGACATCGACCGCCACTTCGACGAGGCCGTGGCCGAACTGATGCCGACGGCCCTGCTCCCCGGGTTTCGTCCCGGCCGGGCACCCCGCCGCCTCGTGAGCAGCCGCTTCAGGACCGAACTGTCCGACCAGATCCGCTCCAAACTGCTCGCCGCTGCCATGACGCAGGTGACCGAGCAGCAGAAGCTCTCCCCCATCAGCGAGCCCGACATCGACGTGGCCGCGGTGTCGCTGCCCGACGAAGGGCCGATGACGTTCGAGTTCGCGATCGAGGTGCGGCCGGAATTCGAAATGCCGAAGTGGAAGGGACTCGCCATCAGCCGTCCCACACGGACGGTCGGAGACGCCGACGTGGACGAGGCTCTCGGGAACATCCTCCGGGAGCGCAGCCGCCTCGTGCCCCACGACGGTCCGCCTGTGGCCGGCGACCTGGTGGTCGCGAACCTGCGTTTTCTCGACGGCACCACGCTCCTGTCGGAGTCGGGTGAACTCGAAATCATCGTCCGGCCGAAACTGTCCTTCGCCGACGCATCCCTCTCCGGCTTCGACGCCCTCGTCAGGAAAGCGAAGCCGGGCACCACGGTCACGGCCGAGGTGAAGATCTCCGACGAGGCGGCCGTCGAGGCCCTCCGGGGCAAGGCGGTCACGATGGAGCTCACGGTCGTCGAGGTCAAGAAGCTCGAACTTCCAGAACTCTCCGCCGCGGTGCTCGAGGAACTCGGCGGCTTCGAGTCGGCCGAGGCGCTCCGCGAGGCGGTGAAGAAGCAGCTCGAAGGCCAGCTCGAGTGGCACCGTCGGCGCCAGGTGCGGCAGCAGGTGGCCAGCGCCCTGACGGCATCGGCCACGTGGGATCTGCCGCCGGAACTGCTCAAGCGGCAGAGCCTCCGCGAGCTCGAACGCTCGATCCTCGAACTGCGGCGCAGCGGCTTCGACGATGACTCGATCCGCCGCCACGTCAACGAACTGAGGCAGTCGGCCCTCGCCAGCACCGCCCGGGCCCTCAAGGAACATTTCATCCTCGAGAAGATCGCCGAGGCGGAGGGGATCGCCGACACCGCCGCCGATTACGACGAGGAGATCCGCGCGATCGCGGCCCAGTCGGGGGAGTCGCCGCGGCGGGTGCGGGCGAGCCTGGAGAAGCGCGGTCTCATGGACGTGCTCCGCAACCAGATCATCGAGCGGAAGACGCTCGAGGTCGTCGAGCGCAACGCGAAGTTCACCGACACGCCGTTCGAATTCCCCCGTCCCGACGCCGACGCCGTGGATCACGCCGTGTGCGGCGCGGTGGTGGGCGAGGAGGAGATTCCCTCGGCCAAGCACGCCGAGTCGGCCGAAGCCCGTCCAGGCGTCCGCCGCTAGGCAAGTCCGCCAAAAACCTCGAGACACGCCATGCACGAGCCCCGTTTCATTCCCTCGGCCTCCAGCGCCGGTCGCGACTATCAGCGGCAGCGGCAGATGACGCTGGGCGACCTGCTGCTCGAGAACCGCATCATTCTTCTGCAGGGCGAAATCTACGACGGAAACGCCAACGAGCTGGTCATGAAACTGCTCTACCTGCAGAGCGAGAACCGCCGCAAGGACATCCACTTCTACATCAATTCGCCCGGTGGCAGCGTCACCGCCACGATGGCGATCTACGACACGATGCAGATCCTCTCCTGCCCCGTGGCGACCTACTGCGTCGGCCTCGCGGCGAGCGGCGGTGCCGTTCTGCTGGCGGGCGGTGCGAAGGGGAAGCGGTTCGTCCTGCCGCACGCCAAGGTGATGATCCACCAGCCCTACGGCCAGGTGGGCGGCCAGGTGAGCGACATCGAGATTCAAGCCGACGAGATCCTCAAGACACGGGCGGTGCTCAACGAGATCCTCGCCCACCATACGGGCCAGCCGCTCGAACGCATCGCGAAGGACACCGACCGTGACCGGTATCTCACGGCCACTGAGTCGAAGGAATACGGCCTCGTCGACGAGATTCTCGCGCGGCCGCCCGCCGGCGACGACGACAAGGAGAAGGACTGATCCATGCCGCTGATTCCCTACGTCATCGAGAAGAGCGGCCGCGAAGAGCGGGCGATGGACATCTACAGCCGCCTGCTCAAGGATCGCATCGTCTTCCTCGGCTCGCAGGTCAACGACGAGATGGCCAATGCCATCGTGGCGCAGATGCTGTTCCTGCAGTCCGACGATCCGAAGGCCGACATCCACCTCTACATCAACTCGCCCGGCGGCAGTGTCACTGCGGGGCTGGCGATCTACGACACGATGCAGTTCGTCACCTGCGACGTCGCGACCTACTGCATCGGCCAGGCCGCCTCGATGGGTGCCGTGCTGCTCGCCGCCGGGGCGAAGGGAAAACGACGGGCCCTGCCCAACGCCCGGATCATGATCCACCAACCGCTCGCCGGGATGGAGGGCACGGCCGAGGAGATCATGATCCACGCCAAGGAATTCAAGAACATCAAGCACAAACTCAACACGATCCTGCTTCGGCATACGGGGCATCCGCTCGAGAAGATCGAGCAGGACACGGATCGCGACCGTTTCATGTCGGCGCAGGAGGCGCTGGACTATCGCCTGATCGACGAGGTCATCGAGCACATGCCGGCATCCAAGGCCGATGCGAAGGCCGCCGGCTGAGCCACAGCCCGAAAACCCGAGCGTGTGACGCGCAGGAGGCGCATCATGAGCAGATTCACATGGATGGTGATCCTCGGCGGCGTCGTCGCCGCCGGCTGCAAGACCGACATCAGCCAGCAGCTCCTCGAGCGTGAACTGCGGATGCAGGAGGACCAGATCTACCTCCTGCAGGACGAGATTCAGGAGAAGTGCGCCCGCCTCGACCACGTGGCCGCGGAGAATCGCAGCCTCAAGAAG
>RFPF01000282.1 GCA_009926295.1 Planctomycetia bacterium | reverse complement strand
AGGCGCGCTCACGCTCACCGGCACGAATACCTACACCGGCACGACAACGATCTCGAGCGGCACCCTGCAGATCGGCAACGGTGGCACCGCGGGCACCATCAACAACACCTCCGCGATCGTGAACAACGGTTCGCTCGTGTTCAACAACAATTCGAACTACACGATCGCACCGACGGCCGGCAGCGGCAGCCTCATCGCCAGCGCCACCACGAACGGCTTCATTCGCCTGGGCGGAAACATCACGCAGAGCGGCTCGGTGTCGATTTCGACGCTCACCACGCTGGCAAGCAGCGCGGGCATCCGGCAGTCGGGCAATACGACGATCACGGCCTCCGCCATCTCGTTGCAGGGCCAGCTCGGCAGCAGCGCCGGCGACAGCAATTTCGCGCTCACGCTCGACACGAGTGCCGCCAATGGCCCGATCCTGCTCGACGTCTACAACGGCTCAAGCGGCCGTACGTTTATCGGGGCCACGTCGATCACGGCGAACTCCGGCACGGGGACGCTCACCGTCGGTGCGCAGGCCGGCAGATTCTCTGAATCAGGTGCCTGGCCGACCGCGACCCTGACCGGTGGCATCAGCATCACGGCGGCCTTCGCCCAAGGCGCTCTCTCCACCGGTACGGGCGGCTTCACGTTGAACGCCACCGCGCCGAGCACCATTTCCAGCAACCTCACCTTGGGCGGCACTTCCACGAACGTCTGGACCGTGAACCCCGGCGTGACCATGGCGGTTTCCGGGCGGCTCGCCGGGACGGGTGCCGCGATCACCAAGTCCGGCAGCGGCACACTCACGCTCTCCGGCAGCAACTCCTACTCGGGTGCCACGACGATCAGTTCGGGCGTGATCAGCTTCGGCAACAAGAACGCCTTCAGCGCCACCTCCGGCATCAGCATCGCCGGTGGCGCGGGCCTCACCTACACGGGCACGGCCGACACGTTGAGCACCGGCATCACGGTGACGAGCGGCACGGGCACGGTTACCAACTCCGGCGGTCAGACGCTCACCCTCGGCGGCACGCTCTCGAAGAACGGCACGGTCCTGCGGCTCACCGGCGGCGCCTTCAACGTCACGGGCCTGATCACCGGCACGACGGCCGGCGCGAGCGACCTCGTGGTCGATGCCGCCGCGGTCACGCTCTCGAACACGAACACCTACGACGGCCCGACCTACGTCTACAACTCGGGCACGCTGTCGCTGGGGATCGACAACGCGATCCCGAACACGTCGGCCGTGTATCTCGGCAACAACACGACCCGCGGCACGCTCGTGCTCGGCTCGTATACCGACTCGATCAGCCAGCTCCTCTTCTCGGGCTCGGGCGGCACCGTGAGTCTCTCGGGCGACAAGACCGCCGCGGCTCAGCTCGCCACGAATGGCTCGCTTGCGCTCGGATCGAACGCGAATCTCGTGCTCACCAGCGCCGGCACGTCGGCCGGTCTCTATCGGCTGATCTCGTTCACGAGCAGTTCCGGCTCGTTCGCAAGCATCACCGGCACGAGCGCGGCCTATCAGGTGATCACGACCAGCTCGTCGATCGACTACCAGCAGCGGGCCGTGCTGGGCGCAGTCGGCGTGACGAATCCCGCCGTCTCGATCATTACCGGCGGCTCGGCGGCGTTCACCTACACCGTGGCCAACTCCGCCCTCTCCGGCGGTGCCAGCCTGGGCTTCACGTCAAGTTCGCTGTCGGCCAATCTGGCAGGCACGTCGAGCGGCACGGCCGCAGCCGGCGGCTCGAGCGGTGCGATCTCCGGCCTCGTCTTCACCGGCACGACGGTCGGCTCCGGCCAGACCGGCACGTTCACCGTGAGTGCCCCGACCGCCTACGGTGCGACCACGGCCACGGGCACCGTAAGCGTGAACGTGCTCGACCACGCCCTGCCGGGCTTCCTGGCAAGCGGCATCACGAATGCCTACGCACAGGATGTCTTGAACATCGATTTTGGATCCGTCGATGAGTCCGCAGGTCAGCAGAGTTTCACCTACAGCCTGCTCAATCTCGCCAGCCAGACGTACGGCGCTGGTCTCACGGCCGGCCTCGACTTCACGGGCGTGACGGCCGACGGCGGCGGCTTCGCCTCGGGACTCTCGACGTTCAACAACCTCGTCGGCGGCGGCACGAGCAGCCTGTTCACGTTGACGTTCAATCCCACGGGCCAGGGCACGTTCTCGAAGACGTTTACGCTGTCGTTCCATGACAACCGGAATCTGTCGGGTGCGGCCTCCCGTCGCGACCTGACGATCTCCGCCAACGTGATCGTCGTGCCCGAGCCTGGCACGCTCGCTCTCGCCGGCCTCGGCATCGGCGTCGCCGCGTGGGCCCTCCGCCGCCGAAAGTAGGTGCCACGGGGAAAACGGTGCCAGGCACCATTTCCACATCCTGCCGCCCGAGCTCGCCGCCATCGCGATCCCTGAGCGATACTGGCGGGACCGCTCGACGCTCACCTGCGTCGTGCCGCGGGGTGGCACGACGTTCGACATCGCGGTGACATCCAGGTGATCGGTGCCATCAGGGCCACGTCGCGAGCCGAGCGGTTGCCCGACGAAATGGCTCGCTTCATCGACTGGTGCAATACCGAAACCGATCTCGACCCTGTGCTCAAGGCAGCCATCGCGCATTTCTGGTTCGTAACCATTCATCCGTTTGAGGATGGCAATGGCCGCATCGCCCGCGGGCTGGCTGACATGATGCTCGCCCGTGGCGACGGCTGCCGCGACCGGTTCTACAGCATGTCGACCCAGATCGAGGGGGAAAAGAAGGAGTATTACCGCACGCTCGAACTGTCGCAGCGGGGGGATCTCGACATCACCCGCTGGATGGCCTGGTTTCTTGGATGCCTCGACCGCGCGGTCCACGATTCGGTGACCTCGTCCATCGCGGGATCCTCCTCAAGAATCCAGCCGGGGGCCGAAGCACGAGCTGTCGTCTTGCCGAAAAGTGATGCTCACATCCAGTTCAGTGGAGGGGAAGCGTGCGAACCAGAGATCTCCGGCGACTTTTGAGCCGCATCACCTGCGTGTTTGTGGCTGTCGTCGGCGGCGCGTCGGTGGGGGCCCACCACGTCTGCCTTGCGGCTGAGCCCGTGACGATCGGCGCCGGCAGGGTGGTCTTGAAATGTGCTGCCGACGGGCGGCCGAAGTCGCTGTCGGCCGACGGCAAGGAGTTGCTCAACGAGCGGGATCCGGGCCCGGGCTTCGAACTCATGGGCTTCGATTTCGACCACAATCGGCCGGTGTCGTTTGCCTTCAAAGACCTTCGCTACGACGACGGGAAACTGGTGGCCGCGATCAAGGACGACATTCGCATCACCTTCGACGTGAAGGCGACCGATCGCTATCTCGCCGTCCGAATCAGCCGCGTGGAGGGCGTGCCGAAGAGCAACCTGCTCTGGCTGCGATTCCGGATGAATACGGATTGGAAGATGAAGACGCTCCCGCTCGACTACATGACGAGAGCCGCCCATTGGGGCTGCGATGTGAGCTGGCGCTGGCTGTGGGCTCGTGGTCCCAGCACCCCTCTGGGTGGCTTCGCCCTCTACGCACCCTCCGATGCCACCGACGAAGACGAAACGCTTCTGCACGTGTGGGCGAACGAGGGCCTGCCGCATCCCAAGGTCGAGGGTGAGTGGACGGTGGAACGAGCGCGGGCCTGGCTCGCAGAATGGCAGCGGCAGTTCGCTGACCAAAGCCAGCTCTTGATCACGGCGACCACGAATGCGGAGCTTTACGAGCTTGCAGACTTCGCGGCGAAGCTCGACATCAAACGCATCTACATGCACACCGACACCTGGCGGGGTGAATACTGG
>RFPF01000281.1 GCA_009926295.1 Planctomycetia bacterium | reverse complement strand
CGGGCAGCCGCACGAGGATTCCGGCCACCGCGGAGCCCTCGGCGCCGCGGGCGACGTGCTCGGCCACCCGCTCGACGAGGGCCAGCCTCGCGGCCGATGGCCTGGCTTCCGAGTCGTTCGCCGACAGCAGCGCGGGCAGCACGCCCGTCGCCTGAACGGCCGCGGCGCTCGTGGCCGCATCGGCGAGGACGGGATCGGCGAGCGTGCGCGGGTCGGCGAGCATGCTCGTCACGATGGCCGCAGCCTCCGGCGCCGAGGGCGACTCGCCGAGCGCCTCGAGCACGGCCAGCCGCACGAGCGGCGCAGGGTCGCCGGCCACGCCCGATCCCGCCAGCTTGAGCAGCGCGCCGGCGTCGCGGGGAAGGGCCTTCACGGCGTTCATGCGGACGCCCGCCGAGGGATGCAGGAGCGCCGACTGGACGCGGGCGATGGCGAGCGAATCGGCACGCGGCCCCTCGAGGGCCCCGAGCTGGCGGAGCGTCCAGATGGCGTGGATCGCGGCGGGGTTGAGTCCGATCGCGTCGACGGAGGAATTCTCCACGAGCTTGATGAGCGCCGGGACCGCATCGCGGCCACCGTCGGGCCGGCCTGCCCCGCGCTCGACGAGCTTCCGCTGGGCCCGCTCCCGCCAAAACATGTTGTCGTCGGCGAGCGCGGCGACGAGTTCCTCGGCCGAGGCGGCCGCGAGCGACTTCCGCGCGGTGGAGGGCGCCGCGGCATGCACGACCCGCCAGATGCGGCCGTGGGTCTTGTCGCGGAGCGGCGTGACGTAGGCGCCGCGTTTTCCAGTCTCGAAGCCGGCCGGAGTCGGGTTGTGCTGGACGATGAAGTTGTACCAGTCGATCACCCACACCTGGCCGTCGGGACCCACCTCGGCCTGGATCGGGGCCGTCCACTCGTCGTCGCTGGCGACGAGGTCCCAGGCCATCCGGCTCGTGAAGGCGGCGCCTTGCGGCATGAGCTGGAACGTGGCCACGATGTGCCCCGTCGGCTCGCAGACGAAGGCGGCGCGATTCCAGTATTCCTGCGGGTAGGCGCGGGCCGTGTAGAGGCGGTGGCCGGCCGCCGCGGTGAAATGGCCGTGGTGATCGACCTGGCGGATCGCGACCGTGCCGTCGCCCGTCGCCTTCGGCGCGAGTTCCATTTCGGGCGTGCCCGCGATGCCGGCGAGGGTGGTCGCGCTCCAGCCACGCACTCGCTCGTACACCCGGTTGGCGAGCGGCATGTGTTCGCTCGGGTTGCCATTGGCCGTCGAGCCGAAGACGAGCCCCTCCTCGCTGAACCCGAAGCCCCACGAGTTGTTGTTCGTGCTGCGGAGAGCCTCGAACTTCGAGCCATCGGGCAAGAAGCGGAAGAAACCCTTCGCGAGTTGGTGCTTCTCCCCGCCGACTTCGCCGGAAAAACCCGAGTAGCCCACGATTCCGTACACCCAGCCGTCGAGGCCCCAGGTGAGATTGCTGGGGCCGGCGTGCGTGTCGGCCGTGCCCCAGCCGGTGAAGAGCAGTGTGCGGACGTCGGCCCGTCCATCGCCATCGGTGTCCTTGAAATGCCAGGTGTTCGGCGCCATCGTCACGAGGAGGCCGCCGTCGTGGGCGAGCATGCTCGTGGGAATCGAGAGTTTTTCCGCGAACACCTGTCGCGAGTCGGCCTTTCCGTCGCCGTCGGTGTCGACGAGCTTCACGATCCGGTCGTGGCCCTCGACCGGCAGGGCGGGATTCTCCTTCGCCGGCTCGACGAGGTCGTTCGGGTAGTCGACGCTCTCGGCCACGTACACGCTGCCGTCGCCGTCGAAGCACATGGCGAGCGGCTTCCCTTCGAGCAACGGCTCACTCGCGAACAGATCGATCCGAAAACCGTCCGGCGTGATCGCATGCTTCCTCGATTCCTCGGGGGAGAGGGGTTTTTGCATCTGCATCTCCTCGCCCCCCTTCGTCATGTCCTTGCGATCGCCGCCCGGCTTGTAGAACGGAATCCGCGCCGGCTCGTATTCGAAGGCGGCGAGCCCCACCGTCGGTTTCGTCATCGCGGGGTGGTCGACGTAGCCGCCCGCCGCCGCAGGATCGCGGCCCGCGGCGAAGCGGATGCCCCGCTCCACGAGGTTGTGGAAGCCGGGATGGCCCCACGTGCGCTGGTCGTGGCCCCACGCCGTGTAGAAGACGCGGCCCTTGCCCTCGTTGCGGACCCAGGTCCACGGCTCGCGGTGATCGTCATCGACGCGCTCCTCCAGGACCGTCCTGCCGCGATCGTTGTGCTTGGTGTGCACGTAGGTCTCGTCCCAACTCTTGAAGCCGCCGAAGCCCTGCATGATGGGGTGATCGGGCGCCACGTTCGCCGTGCGGAACTCGCCCGTGCCGTGCTTCTGGAACTGTGCGCCCACGAGGTCGATCCACGCCGGCGAATTCCGAAAACAAAAACTCGCGCAGTGGAGCGGGACGAGGCCCTTGCCGCTGCGGACGAAATCGAGGATCGCCGCCTCGGCCCCGGGCGGCAGCGTGTCGATGTTGGCGTAGACGGTGAGCACGTCGTAGGCGGCCAGCACCTGCGGATCGAGGTCGGAGACCTTGTCGGTGTAGACGAGCTCGATGCCGCGGGGGGCGAGCACCGGCTGGAGCTGCGCGAAGCGATCGGCGGGGCGGTGGTGGCCGTTGTCGCCGACGAAGAGCACCTTGATCGGGGCGTCAGCCGCCGCTGCGACGGAAGCCGAGCCCACGACGAGGCACGTGAACAGGAGTCGCGTCACGTTCATGATGAAAAACTCCACTCGGGTAGTTTCATGAGAGCGCCACCCTTCATCGCCGACTCGTGGGCGAGGATGCCGGTGCAGGTCCAGTTGGCACTCTGCTTGGCGTTGGGATACGGGTCGCGTCCCTCCACGAGCGCCGTCACGAACTCGTGCACGAGGTGCGGGTGGCTGCCGCCGTGGCCGCCCCCCTGCGTGAACGAAAGATGCTGATGGTCGTCGGCATCGTAGACGCCGCCCGTGGTGAATCGCCGGATCGGCTCGGGCAGGAGGTGGGCGAAGTCGGGCACCGGCACCCGCTCGGGGATCTCGGGCTCGGGCTTTTTCGCCGTGTGGACCACCGGCTCCTCTCCCTCGACGAGCTGCCACTCGAAGCTCTTCTTCGAGCCGTACACATCGAAGCTCTCGCGATACTGCCGGGCCGTGTCGAAGAGCGAGCGGATCACACGGGCCACGACGTCGCTGCCGCGGAGCTTCACGTGCGCGGTTTGAACAGCGAACGGCGAGCCGTAGTGCTTGATGAGTTCGTCGCGGATCCGCCCCGAGCCGAAGCAGCTCACCTCCTCGGCGTCCTTGCGCTCGAGTGCCAGGCACGGGCCGACGCAGTGGGTGGCGTAGTGCATCGGGGGCAGGCCCGGCCAGTAGTTCGGCCAGCCGTCCATGTCCTGCTGGTGGCTCGCCTGCACGAACTGGATCCGGCCGAGTTCACCCCTGTCGGCCATCTGCTTGATGAAGAGGAACTCGCGGGCATACACGACCGTCTCGGCCATCATGTATTTGAGTCCCGTCTTCGCCGAGAGTTCGACGATCCTCCTGCAATCGTCCACGCTCGTGGCCATCGGCACGGTGCACATCACGTGCTTGCCCGCCTCGAGGGCCGCGATCGACATCGGGCCGTGGTCGGGGATCGGCGAGTTGATGTGGACGGCGTCGACGTCCTTGTCCTTGAGGACGTCGGCGTACGACTGGTAGCGCCGCTCGACACCGTAGGCCGTGCCGATCTCGTCGAGCTTGTCCTTCGACCGCTGGCAGATTGCGACGAGTTCCGCGTGCGGATGCCGCTGGTGGATGGGGATGAACTCGGCGCCGAAGCCGAGGC
>RFPF01000029.1 GCA_009926295.1 Planctomycetia bacterium | reverse complement strand
CGGCGGGCGGAGAGCGACGCCCGCCGCCGCGGGCTCGAGGCGCTCGAGTTCGTGGGCCTGGCCGGCGACGCCAACCGGATCGCGGGCCAGCTGCCCTACGGCGACCAGCGACGGCTCGAGATCGCCCGCGCGCTCGCCACCGGCGCCACGCTCATCCTGCTCGACGAACCCGCGGCCGGCATGAACCCGGTCGAGACCACGGACCTCGCGACGTTGGTCGAGCGGATCCGGGCCCGCGGCGTCACGGTGCTCCTGATCGAGCATCACATGAACGTCGTGATGCGGATCAGCGACCGCGTCGCGGTGCTCGACCACGGTGTGAAGATCGCCGAGGGCACGCCGGCCGAGGTGCGCCGCGACGAGAGGGTGATCGAGGCGTATCTCGGAGGGGAGGGCTAGGCGATGCACCTCCTGGAGGTCGACGGGATCGAGGCGGGATACGGACCGATCCGGGCCCTCGACGGCGTCTCGCTCACCGTCGACGAGGGCGAACTCGTGGCGATCATCGGCGCCAACGGAGCCGGCAAGACCACGCTCCTGATGACGATCTCCGGGGTGGTGCCGACCCGGCGCGGCGAGGTGCGGCTGGCCGATCGAAGGATCACGGGTCTCGAGCCGCACGAGATCGTGAGGCTCGGCATCGGCCACGCGCCGGAGGGCCGACGAATCTTCCCACGGCTCACCGTGCGGGAGAACCTCGAGCTCGGCGGCTTCGTGCAGGAAGACCGACAGCGTGTGAACCGCGACATCGACGAGGCCTGCGGCCTGTTTCCGGTGCTCGCCCAACGGATGGGCCAGCTCGGCGGCACGCTCTCCGGCGGTGAGCAGCAGATGCTGGCGCTGGCACGCGCGCTCGTGGGCCGGCCGCGTCTCCTGCTCCTCGACGAGCCCTCGCTCGGCCTCGCGCCGCTGATCGTGGCGAGGATCTTCGAGGTGATCGCGGGGCTCACCGCCCGCGGCATCGCCGTCGTGCTCGTCGAGCAGAACGCCCGGGCGGCCCTCAAGCTCGCCGCACGTGGCTACGTGCTCGAAACGGGCCGCATCACCCTCACGGGCAGCGGCCCCGATCTCGCCGCCGATCCGCGCGTCCGCGACGCCTATCTCGGCGAGTAGTGGCGCGCCGGCTCGTGACTGCCCAGATCCCCTCGCCGGACGTTCGCCTCCGCCCTCCAGGCTTCGGCTCTCTGCATGTCCGCTTCGCTTCGCCCTCCATGGCTTCGCTCGCTCCCATAGCCCGGCGAGAAGGTCTGGGCAGCCACGATCCTCCTCAACTGCAAAGGGGGAGGCCCGCAGTGAGCGTCCGGCGAGATGGTAGGGGCGACCCCGAGCCGGTGCGGGCGCGTCGGGGCGACAGGCTGAAGCCTGTCCCACGGGCGATCTGGTATTCTGCCGGGCTTCCAGCACGCGGCAGGTTCAGGCATGAGAGGGCACGGAGCGTCCGAGACGGCCACGGCGCCGGCCGCCGATCCGCGGATCGGTGAGGTGCTCGCGAAGTGGTGGGGCTTCGACCGGCTGCGGCCCCTGCAGGCCGACGCGATCCAGGCGGCCCTCGACGGACGTGACTCGCTCGTCGTGATGCCGACCGGCGGGGGCAAGAGCCTGTGCTACCAACTGCCGCCGCTGGTGGGCGATTCGACCGACGTCGTGATCTCGCCGCTGGTCGCGCTCATGAAGGACCAGGTCGACTCTCTCGAGGCGATCGGATATCCCGCCGCGGCGATCCACTCGGGCCTCTCCCAGGCTGAGCGGGACCAGGTCCGCGACCGCTTGGCCGCGGGCGACCTGCGGCTCTTGTTCACGGCGCCGGAGCGGCTGGTGAACACCGGCCTGATCGACCTGCTCGCGCAGGTCGGCGTGCGTCGTTTTTCGATCGACGAGGCCCACTGCATCAGCCAGTGGGGGCATGATTTTCGGCCGGAATACCGCCAGCTCGCCCTGCTCCGCGAGCGGTTTCCCCAGGCGAGCGTGCATGCATTCACCGCCACCGCCACGCCGCGGGTCCGCGAAGACATCGCCGTGCAGCTGCACCTGCGTGATCCCGAGGTTCTGGTTGGCACGTTCGACCGCCCCAATCTCTGCTACCGAGTCGTGCCTCGGACCGACCGGATCGGACAGTCGCTCGAGGTGCTCGGGCGGCACCGCGGCGAGGCGTCGATCGTGTATTGCATCTCCCGCAGGGAGACCGAGTCGCTCGCGGCCCGGCTCGCGGCCGAGGGGATCCTCGCCCGGCCCTACCACGCGGGGCTCGACGCCGGAGAACGGCGCAGGACGCAGGAGGCTTTCGCACACGAGACGATCGACGTCGTGGTGGCAACCGTCGCGTTCGGCATGGGGATCGACCGCTCCGACGTCCGGCTCGTGCTCCACACGTCGCTCCCCAAGAGCCTCGAGGCCTACCAACAGGAGACGGGCCGTGCCGGCCGCGACGGCCTCGCCGCGGAGTGCGTGCTGCTCTATTCGTCCGCCGACGTCTTCAGCTGGGAGTCGCTCGTGCGGAAGAGCGCCGAGGAGTCGGATCTCGAGCCCGCCGAGATCGCCAGGCTCGTGGCCAGCCAGACTGAGCACCTGCACGCGATGCGTCGCTACGCGCAGGCTGCCCGCTGCCGCCACGCGGCGCTCTCGGAATACTTCGGCCAGGCCTATGGCACCGAGCCGTGCAACGCATGCGACGTATGCCTCGGCGAGACCGAAAACCTGCCCGACTCCATCGTCGTGGCCCAGAAGATCATCTCGTGCGTGGCGCGCGTCGGGGAACGATTCGGCGTGCGGCACGTGGCCGAGGTGCTCCGCGGCGCGAAGACGGAGGGGATCCAGCGGCACGGCCACGACCGCCTCTCCACGTTCGGCCTCCTCGCGGCCCTGGACCAGCGGGCCGTGGAGAACCTCGCACACCAGCTCCTCGACCAGGGGCTGCTCGACCGCACCGGCGGCGACCGTCCGGTCGTGACGCTCAACGAGCGGTCGTGGGAGGTGCTCAAGGGAGCGCGTCCCGTCGTGCTCCTCGAGCCTCGCGCGGGCCGCACGAAGGCGACGAAGGCCGACGTGGACGACTGGCAGGGCGTGGACCGCGGCCTGTTCGAGCGGCTGCGGGCCTGGAGGCGCCGCGTGGCCGACGCCCGCGGCAAGCCGGCGTGGACGATCTTCGACGACAAGGCCCTGCGCGGCATCGCCCGCGACAAGCCCTCGTCGCCGGCGGCGCTCCTGCGAGTGAAGGGAATCGGCGAGAAGCGGCTCGCCGACTTCGGCGCCGCGATCCTCGACCTCGTGGCGGGCAAGGAGCCGGCTGAGTAGGGCGGGCTTCAACTATCTCTCTCTGACTCAACTCGCCCAAGCCGGCGTCGGAGCCGGCGGTACGCTGCTCCATCGCCGAGGGCGATCGCTCTTGCTGCCTTGACGGCAAGTCTCGACGTCCTGTCGAACTTGCCTTGGCCGGCCTCCGCCGGCTCTTCCGCATCGCACCGACCGTCTCCGCCGCCTTCCCGTTTCAGTTGAGGAGGCTTCGGGCTCCCCGTGTCCCGGGAGCCGGCGTATTTGACCAGCGCAGACAGGATGCCGGAGCGCAGGCACATCCGAGTGAGCCGAAGCCTGTCCTACGATTACGAATCCAGCACACCGCGGACGAGCGTGGCGTCGATGCCGTCCACGAGTTCGACGTGGCCGATCTGCGATGGGAGCACGAAGCGGAGCTGGCCGTCGACGGTCTTCTTGTCGCGGCCCATGATCGCGAGCAGGTCGTCGGCTGCGGGCGGCGTCCAGGCGAGGTCGGCCGCCGTCACGGGCAGGCCGAGCGCCCGCAGGAGCGCATCTTGCCGGGCGACAAAGTCCGGCCCCACGCGTCCGAGCGACTCGGCGAGCCGCGCTGCCGCCGTCATGCCGATGGCGACGGCCTCTCCGTGGAGCAGGGTGCCGTAGCCGGCGGCGGTTTCGAAGGCGTGCGCGAAGGTGTGGCCGTAGTTGAGGATCGCCCGCAGGCCGCTCGTCTCGCGCTCGTCGCGCTCGACGACGTGAGCCTTGAGGGCGGCCGAGCGCTCGACGACGTGTTGGACGGCTTCGGTCGCCCGGTCGCGCACGCCTCCGGCGTGCGTTTCGAGCCACGCGAAGAAATCCGCATCGAGGATCACGCCGTACTTGACGACCTCGGCCAGACCGCTGGTGAATTCGCGGTCCGGCAGCGTGGCGAGCGTGTCGATGTCGGCGACGACGCCGCACGGCTGCCAGAAAGCGCCCACCAGGTTCTTGCCGGCCTCGAGATTGATGCCCGTCTTGCCGCCGATGGCGCTGTCGACCTGTGCGACGAGCGTGGTCGGCACCTGCCAGAGGGGCAGACCGCGGGCGAACGTGGCCGCGACGAAGCCGGCAAGGTCGCCCACCACGCCTCCCCCGACGGCCACCACGTGCGTGTGCCGGTCCACGGAGAGGCGGGCCAACTCGCCCCACAGCCGCGTCGCCTCGGCGGGCGATTTCGAGGACTCGCCAGCCGGCACCGAGATTCGCGCCGTGTCGACCCCCGCGGCCTCGAGGCCGGCGACGGCGGCGGCGGCGTGCGTGGCGGCGACGGCGACGTCGGCAATCACGACGCTGCGCCGTGCCGCAGCCGCCGCGAGATTCGCGCCCAACGTCGCGATCGCACCCCGGCCGACTGTGATGTCGTAGGAGCGGTCGGCGGCCGCCGCGCCGCCGAGTCGAAGACGGATCGTGCGGGGCGCCACGGTCAGGCCACGCTCACCCTCTCGAGGTCGGCCGGTGCGACGGTGATCACGCGGGCGAAGCCGGTGTGCTGGCGGACATAGTCGAGATCGGAGGCCTCGGCCGGGCTGGCGTGCAGCAGGGCCTCGACCCGGGCCTTGTCCGCCGGCGACCAGTCGTCGTAGTCATCGGGCCAGATGGTGTGATGTTCCACGACGAGCGCTTCACGGTAGGGGTCGTAGGCGTTCGGCATCCGCAACTCTCCGCAAATCCCGAGGATGCTCTGAGTGGTATCCTCGAACGACGAGTATACATTCCCTCCGGTGGCGATCATCCCGGCCCGTGAATCAGACCATGCCCCCGCATCCAGCCGTGACTGCGACGTCCTCTTCCCGAGGCCGATCGATCGTGGCGGGGATGCTGTTCCTCGGGGTGGCGGCCGCGGTGACGGGCGTCGCGTACCAGCGGATGCAGACCCGCCGCTGCCTCGGGTTTTACGGGCCCGACGTGGCCCGCCTCGTGGCCTCCGCGCCGCGGGTCGAACTCGTCGCCGTGGTTCCCGGCGCCGGCGCGGGGCGGCTGACGGCCGTGACCGTGCGCGACGTTTCGACGGCCAAGGGGCTCGTCCACCTGCGGCGCGGCCTCGTCGAGGATGCGAACTTCGACTGGCGAGCGTCGACCGCGGCGGAACCGCTGCCGCCGGGGGCCTGGGACGTCGCGCTGGTCTTCTCCGACCCCGGGAAGCCGCAGGCCCGGGCGACGCTGGTGGTCGACCTCGACGCCGCCGGCGGCAGCCTTGCCGTCGTGGGTCGGCCGGGCCGGGTGGGGCTCGGGCGGATCGGCCGCGGGCTGGCAAAGTGGGTCGCCGGGCCGTGAACCGCGGCTGAAAATCGGTCTTTGTGCGCGGCCGCGACGGTCCTATCCTCCTCTCCGCAAGCCCGGGATGCACCGGGAATCCCGCGAGGCCCCGTATGCGCGCGATCGCCGTGGCAAATCAGAAGGGCGGCGTCGGCAAGACGACGACGTCGGTGAACCTCGCGGTGGCCCTGGCGCGGTCCGGCCACCGGGTCTGTCTGGTCGATCTCGACCCACAGGCCCACGCCACGCTGCATGTCGGCGTGACGCCTGGATCCCATCAGCTGTCGGCCTACGACGTGCTCGTTGCCGGCGAATCGCTGGCGGCCGCGTGCGTTCCGGCCGGTGACAACCTGCACGTCGTGCCCTCGCACATCGATCTCTCCGCCGTCGAGGTGGCGCTCACGGGCCAGGCCGGGCGCGAGTCGATCCTCAAGAAGCGGATCGAGGCCGATCCCCGATCCACAGGCAGCGGACCTGACGGGGAAAACTTCGACTACATGGTGGTCGACTGCCCGCCGTCGCTCGGGCTGCTGTCGCTCAATGCGATGGCCGCCGTCGACGAGGTGCTGTTGCCACTCCAGCCCCACTTTCTCGCCCTCCACGGCCTCAGCAAGCTGCTGGAGACGATCGAACTGGTGGCGGAACACGTGAATCCACGGCTCCGACTGCTCGGCGTGGTGCTCTGCATGTACGAGGGAGGCACCCGTCTCGCGGCCGAGGTGGGCCGGGATGTGGAGGCGTTTTTCACGGCGGGGGCCGAGCGGCACGCGGCGTGGGCCACGGCACGCGTGTTCGCGACCCGAATTCGCCGCAACATCCGCCTTGCCGAGGCGCCGAGCTTCGGGCAGTCGATCTTCGACTATGCACCCGAGTCGCACGGTGCCGCAGACTACGAGGCGCTCGCGGCCGAGGTCGATCAGGCCGCCGCGTGCGGCCGCGTGGACGCGCGGCGGGTCGCCTGAACCGGTGGCTTGGCCGCCCCGGCCGCGGTGACGAGCGAGAGATCCGTCGAGTCGACCGCGTGGAGTTCGGGCATCCACCAGTAGTTCGACGCGCAGGGGTCGAACCCCGTGAGGATGCCCGTGCCGTCGAAATCGTCGGCGGACAGGAAGAGCGGGCCCCGGGCCGGCACCGCAGGCGCGGCTTCCGGGCGCTGGGGCTGATACGGTCGCGGGGGCTTCGAGCGGTTGGTTTCGAGCATGGCCGGGCGAGAGTGTCCTTCGGATGGCGGCGGCGACGTAGACCAATTCCGGGGCGAACGTTCCGGCCAGAGCGGTTCCAGCCGCGGCGGTTTATCTTGTTTGGAGAATCTGGGAAATCAAGGAAAACCAGGAAGATTGAAAGCTCTGTGCTGCGTTTCGCCTGTTTTTCGGGGTTTTCGTATGTTTTAAGACTCGGCTCAGCGCTGGTGTCGTGATCGAAAGGTCGGCATGTTCCCACCCTCAGCATCCCTCCGTTGGTCGGCCGTGGTCGTCCTCTTCGGCTGCGGCGCGGCGGCGACGGCCGCGCGCGCGGCGGCACCAGACGGCTTCGTGCCGCTCGCCCCCGGCGTCCTCACGGTGGTGCCTCCCGACATCTCCACCGACGACACGTTGCAGCGAAGCGACATCATCGAGATCACCCGCGGGCTCGCCGACCGGGCGTGGACTCCGCGGCGCGACGCGATCGGCGGCACGCTGGTGGAACGGGCGAAGAACCGCACCTATTCCCGCGATATCTGGTGCCTCGAGTTCGCGTTCAAGCCTCCCCGGCACGTGGACTTCGACCTGCCCGGTGCCGAGCTCTCCATGCGGAGAAAGCGGGCGCTGTATCTCCTCTACCGGGTGCGGAACGCCGGCGGCCGGCGGACGGCCCACGAGGGCGGAGACGCCACGAAACTCGAACGCGAGACGTTCGAGAAGCCGGTTCGTTTCCTGCCGCACTTCGTGCTTGAAAGCATCGAGGGGCTCGCACATCCCGAAGGCTCCATCCATTACCGCGGGTATCTCGACCGCGTGGTGCCGGAGGCCGTCGCGGCGATCCAGCGCCGGGAGAGGATTCCGGGCAGGCTCTACGACAGCGCGAGCATGGTGGAGACGGAAATCGCGCCCGGCGAGGAACGGTGGGGCGTGGCGATCTGGATCGACACCGACCCCCGGATCGACTTCTTTTCCATCTTCGTGCGCGGCCTCACCAACGCGACCCGGTGGCGCAGCGATCCGGACGCGGCGGTGTCGGCCGACGATCCGCCGGGATCGGTCGCCGAGCATGCGCTCGAGAGCCTGCGGCTCGATTTCTGGCGTCATGGCGACGAGTCGTCCGTCGACGAGGACGAGATCAGCATCGGCCACGCGGGTCTCCTCGAACGGATGGCGATCGGCGTCCGGGTGCTCGAGTCCGTCGGCCGCCCCCGGCTCACCAAGGTGCAGGCCCGCGAAGGGCTCGAGCAGATCGGCCTCTCGTGGCGGGATCTCCTCGTGCCCGCGGTCCCCTTCGAGGACATCGATCGCGACGTCCCGCACAGCCTGGCGCCCCTGGCGAAGGTGGTCGAACGGATCGGTGGGATCAAGGAGCCGACGGCCCGTGGCCCGGTCGTGCGCCGGTTGCTGGGCGACCATGGCATCGAATGGATCGAGGATCTGTCGCGGGGGTTGGCGGCGCCGGTCGAAGGCAGCCGGGCTGCTCAACGCGCCGCGTCGCTGGAGCGGGCCGGAATCACCCCCGAATCGCTCTCCGACCGGCCGCTCGAGGCGCTCGCAAAGGCGATCTCGGCCGTCGATTCGATCGGCAACGGCGGCGCGCGCAGGCGGGAGGCGGATGCGTTGTTCGGAGCCGCCGCCGACCGGTTGGAGGCGCTCGCCAGGGAACTCGGGCTCGTGCGCGCGCTCGTCGTCCTCGACGACCTCGGCCTCGAACAGCGGAAGCTCGCCGCCGCAGGTCCTCGGGCCGCATTCGATGCGGTGTCGGCGGCCGTCGACGCCGAGCCCGCCGCGGCGCGGCGAAGCAGCCTGCTGCTGGGCCTTCTCGGGGCCGAGGGGCCGACCGTGTACGCCGCGGCCAAGAAGTTCAACGAGGGCATTGACCACGCCTGGGTTTTTCGATACGAAATCGATGAGTAGGCGGGCGATGTCGCCCGTCTCGGCCGGCGTCCGGGAGGTGAGCGATGGCACATAAGAAGGGTCAGGGTTCCAGCCGCAACGGACGCGACTCCAATGCCCAACGGCGGGGCGTGAAGAAATTCGGTGGCGAAGAGGTGCGGGCCGGCAACATCCTGGTGCGACAGGTGGGCACCAAGTTTCGGCCCGGCAGGAACGTCGGCATGGGCTCCGACTACACGCTCTTCGCGCTGGTCGACGGCGTCGTCGGATTCGACCAGGAAGGCCGCCGGGTGAACGTGTCGGCCTCGTAGTCGCGCCCTCCTGACAAGATCGGGCGTGGGCCGTGTTTGTCGACCGTGTGCACATCGAGGTGGCGGCCGGAGACGGCGGCCGCGGATGCTCCAGTTTTCGGCGCGAGAAATACATCCCGCTCGGCGGGCCCGACGGCGGCGACGGCGGCGACGGCGGGAGCGTGATTCTCGAGGCCCGGTCCGGCGTCGATTCGCTCTCCGCGCTCGCTCATCGCATGCAGTGGCGGGCGGCGAGCGGCCAGTCGGGCGGTCCGGCGAACTGCCACGGCCGCTCGGCCGACGACCTCGTGCTTCTCGTGCCCCCCGGCACGATCGTGGTCGACGAGACGACGGGACTCGTGCTCAAGGATCTCGCGGCCCCGGGGGAGTCGATCATCGCGGCGCAGGGCGGGGCCGGCGGCAAGGGCAACCTCCACTTCAAGACATCGACCAATCGCGCCCCGCGGGAGTTCGGCCCCGGCGAAAAGGGGCAGGTGCGCCGGCTGCTCCTCGAACTCAAGGTGATCGCCGACGTGGGCCTGGTGGGCATGCCCAACGCGGGCAAGAGCACGCTCCTGTCGCGGCTCTCGCGGGCCCGTCCGCAGATCGCCGACTACGCCTTCACGACCAAGACCCCGATGCTCGGGATCGTCGCGATCGATCGCGACAGGAGCTTCGTGCTCGCCGACCTGCCGGGGCTCATCGAGGGTGCCCACGCGGGTGTGGGCCTGGGGCATGAGTTCCTGCGGCACGTCGAGCGAGCCGGAATCGTGGTCCACGTCGTGGAACCGCAGCCGGTGGACGGGAGCGATCCCGTGCAGAACTACCGCGCGATCCGGTCGGAACTCGCGTTGTACGACGCCAACCTCGGCCGGCGTCCCGAGATCGTCGTCGTGAGCAAGTGCGAACTGCCGGCCGCCGCCGAAGTGCGGGCGGGGCTCGCCGCTGCAACGGGCCACGACGTGCTCGCGGTGAGCGCGGTCACGGGCCTCGGCCTCGACCGGCTCATCGCCGCCGTGGCCACTGAAATGGATCGACAGCGACGTGAGCGGGAGGAGGCGAGTCGGACCGCCGCGCGGAGCACGACGCCATGAACGGCGTTGCCCGGGCGATCTGTGGCGGCGATACGGTTCTCCTCGCCGACGTGGGCAACTCGCGGATCAAGCTGGCGGTCTCGGGCGACCACGGCGACGGACGGACACTCCCGACAATCACTCGCCGGCACGATCTCGACAGCCACGCGTTCCGCTCCGTAGATCTGGAGCAGTGGCTCCAGGGAGCCGCCCCCGGCCCGGCGGTCGTGCTCGTGGCGAGCGTCCACGACGCCGCGGCCGCCCGGCTCGAGGCGGCACTGGCCGCCGTATCGGCCACCGGCCACCGTCCGCTGCGGCAGCGGCGGATCGTCCATGCGGACCTGCCCCTTTCGATCGCGATCCCGGACCCCGACTGCGTCGGCATCGACCGGCTGTGCGGCGCGGCGGCCGCCACATTCGCGGGATCCTCGGGGCGAGCGACGATCGTGGTCGACTGCGGTACGGCGGCGACGATCAACATGGTCGCAGCCGACGGCAGATTCCTCGGCGGCGCGATCCTCCCGGGCCCTGCCCTCATGGCCCGTGCACTTGCCGACGGCACGAGCAAACTGCCGGAGGTGGCCGCCCTGGGCACGTCGGCCCCGCCACCGATGCCCGGCCGCTCGACGCCCGAGGCGATCGCCGCGGGCATCGGCTTCGGCATCCAGGGTGCCGTCGCGCGGCTCGTGGCCGAGGCTCGAGGATCATTCGAGGGCCGTGCCGAGGTGATCCTCACCGGCGGCTGGCGCGGCGCCGTCCGCGCCGCGCTTCCCGGCGCGACGGAGATCCCCGATCTCGTCCTCCACGGCATCGCCTTGGCCGCCCAACGCGCGTGTGCTCGCTGACGCGGACTGCTGTCAGGATACGGGACAACCACCCGCATTCGGAGCCGGCGGTAGGCATGCTCGAATCCGGTCGTCTTGAGAGTCCACAACTCGTGGGTTTTGATCAGACGCCGACAGTCCTCAAGGACTCCCTTCTTCTGCGCGTGCCCACCGACCGTCTCCGCCGAAAGTTCTTGGCGCCTACGAGAACGGGAGGCGAGGGGTTACCCCTGCCGTTGAGACGGCGTATTTGACCAGCGGAGCCATGGATGGCGCAGCGCAGGCAAATCCGAGTGAGCCGAAGCCTGGAGGGCGGAGGCGAACGTCCGGCGACGGGGTAATCCCGAGCCAGCGCGGACGAGTATGGCCGCGACGCGCTATACGGCATAGGTGGATGGGCTACACTCCTGAGATCCAATTCCACGAAGCCGCCGTTCAACGATGACTCCCACCGCACAACCCGCCGCCGCGAATCGGTCGTCCGACCGGGCGCGGCAACTCGCGCTCACGGCGGCGCGGGTGGCGGCCGAGACGCGGGGCACCGATGTGAAGGTGCTCGATCTGCGCGATCTCACGCAGGTGTTCGACTACTTCGTGCTCGCCACCGGCACGAGCAAGCGGCAGATTCATGCGATGGCCGACGAGATCACGAAGGTCTTGAAAGACGAATTGCACGATCGGCGCCGCGGCTCCGAGGGCTACGAGGAGGGCCGCTGGATCGTGCTCGACTATGGCGACGTGGTCGTGCACCTCTTCGACGCCGAGTCGCGGGAATACTGGGATCTCGAGCATCTCTGGAGCGGGGCGAAGTCCGTCGCCGTGCCCGCCGCGGGGGCGGCCCGCGATGGCTAGCGGCTCGTTTCGGGCGGTGGCCCGGCAGATGTTCGCCGCGGCGCTCGAGCGGCTCGCCGCGGATGCGATCGTGACGATCTCACCCCACGAGTTGCCCACGCTGCTCGAGCAGGTGCGCGAGACGGCCGACGCGAAGTTCGGCGACTACTCGGGCACGATGGCGATGGCGCTGGCGAAGCGGGCTGGCAAGAAGCCCCTCGACGTCGCGATCGCCATCATCGAGCGGCTCGACGTGGGCGACGTGTTCGAGAAGCCCACGCAGCCCGTCGGGCCCGGGTTCATCAATCTGAAGGTCCGCGACGACTCACTCGCCCGGGCGGTCGCGCACGCCTGCGGCGACGAGCGGCTGGGCGTGGCGCCGGTCGCGGATCCGAAGACGATCGTGGTGGACTATTCGTCGCCGAACGTCGCCAAGCCGATGCACGTGGGCCACATTCGCTCGACCGTGATCGGTGCCGCCCTCGCGCGAATCTTGAAATTCCGCGGGCACCACACGATCACCGACAACCACCTCGGCGACTGGGGCACGCAGTTCGGCATGATCCTCTGGGGCTGGAAGCACTGCCGCGACGATGCCAACTTCGCCGCCGACCCGACGGCCGAACTAGGCCGCCTCTACCGGCTCGTGCGGAAGGTGGCCGACGCGAAGCCTGAGGAACTGGCGGCCGATCCCGAGGCCGCGGCCCTCGCCAGTCGGCATCCCGACGCCGGCCGCGAGGTGCTCCTCGAAACAGCCAAGCTCCACGAGGGCGATGCGGAGAACCGGGCACTGTGGGAGCGGTTCATGCCGGTCTGTCGCCGCGAGATCGACCGGATCTACGCGCGGCTCGATGTCTCCTTCGATCACACGCTCGGCGAGAGTTTCTATCAGCCGATGCTCGGCGGCGTGGTCGCCGACCTCGAAGCGAAGGGGCTCGCCCGCGAGAGCCGTGGGGCGGTGGGCGTGTTTCTCGATGGCGAGGAGAAGCCGCCGCTCCTCGTCCGGAAGGCCGACGGCGCGTTTCTCTATGCGACGACCGATCTTGCCACGATTCAGTGGCGGATGGAGCACTGGAAGCCCGATCGCGTGCTTTACGTCGTGGACCATCGCCAGAGCCAGCACTTCGAGCAGGTGTTCGAGGCGGCGCGACGCTGGCTGCCCGGGGCGAAGAGCGTGTCGCTCGTGCATGTCGCCTTCGGCACCGTGCTCGGCGACGACGGCAAGCCGTTCAAGACGCGGGCCGGCGATACCGTGGGCCTCGAGGCACTGCTCGACGAGGGCGTGGCGCGGGCGTTTGCCGTGGTGACGGCGGCCGATGCGGAGCGGGGCACCGGCATGCCCGAGGCCGAGCGGCGGCGGATCGCCGAGGCGGTGGGAATCGGCGCCATCAAGTATGCCGACCTCGCGCAGAATCGCACGACCGACTACGTCTTCAGCTTCGACAAGATGCTCGAACTCAAGGGCAACACGGCTGCCTACATGCAGTATGCCGTGGCCCGGGTGGAGGGGATCTTCGCGAAGGGAGGCGTCGATCGCGGTGCGGTGCGTCGGGAATGCGGCGGCATGCGTCTCTCAGACCCGCGTGAGCGAGCCCTGGCGATGAAGCTCGCGCGATTTGGCGAGGCCCTCGAAGACGTCGAGGCCGACTATCGGCCCAACGTGCTCACCTCGTATCTCTTCGACGTGGCGGGCGCGTATTCGTCGTTCTACGACGCGCTGCCCGTGCTCAAGGCGGAAGGCGCGGAACGCACCGCGCGGCTCGCGCTCTGCGATCTCACGGGCCAAGTGCTGCGCCGCGGGCTTGAGCTCCTCGGCATCCGCGTGCCCGAGCGGATGTAGCGCATCCCGCTGCCGACCCCCGCTCGCCGTGCCCGATTCGTCCCAACGCGCGCCCGATTCGTCCCAACGCGCGCCCGATTCGTCCCAACGCGCGCCCGATTCGTCACTTTGTCGGCCGGATCGTTGGTTTCTGGCGGAAACAGCGTATTTTCACGGGACCCCCAGACGGGTGCCCCCCAAACAGCACTGCCATGAAAAACCGCTCATTTGCACCACGCTCCCTCGCTCGCCCAAGAGCGATGCTCATCCTCGAGGCTGCCAGTTTGCTGGCGTTGCTCGTAGCGCTGCCGCCAGTCGCCGCGGCGGCCGACCTGGTGTGGGTCGGGAACGATGCGTTCAACAGCAGCAACTTTTCCAACTCCGGCAACTGGCAGAGCAACACGCTGCCCTCGTGGGGCTACGCCAACAGCCTCAAGTTCAACCAAAACTTAAACTCGAACGTCACCGGTCTGAACTACAACTGGGGTGATTGGCGGCAGGTGAACGACATTTTTTGGGACAGCACTTTCACCGTCTCCCGCACGCTTTCGGCAAGCAACGGTGGCGGCATCGGCTTCAAGACGCGGATCGAGAACCAAAGCTCGTCAACCCAGACCGTGGCCATGGAACTGTCGGGCGGTTCGGACGGCGCCTCTGATATCCAGCTCAACCCCGTCAAAGGCAGCTTGATATTCAGCGGCACGCTCTGGAACGACAACAGCAAGGATTACGTGGTCTACGGAAGCGACACCGCAACCGTCACAAATCTCACGCTGAACACCGCCCTCGGTCCCAACGCCCCCACGCAGGCCAACGTCGATTTCACGGTGGCAGGCGGCCGCAACTCGGCCGTGCAGGTGAACGCCAGCCAGGTGTGGGCGGGCACCACGACCGTCAACTCAGGGTCATTCACGACGGCCAACGGCGTCACGCTCGCCTCGTCGGCGATCGTCGTCGGGGGGGGCACGGTCGCCACGACCTCGGCCAACACGCTGGCCGACTCGGCCTCGCTCACGGTCAACAGCGGCCGGCTTTCGATCGGCGGCAGCGACACCGTCGCCTCGCTCGCCGGCTCCGGCGGCACGGTCGATCTCGCTGCCGGCGCCACGCTCACGTTCGGCAACGCCAGCTCGACTTCCTACGCCGGCTCCATCACCGGCAGCGGCGGCTTCACGAAGATTGGGGCCGGCGTCGTCACGCTCACGGGCAACAACTCGACCTCCGGCGGCACGGTGGTCAGCCAGGGGGCCCTCGCAGGAGGCGCATCCTCCTCCTTCGGAAGCGGTTCCATCGTGCTGGGCGACGGCAACACCGGCACCAGCAGCGTCGTCCTGGTGGCGAACAGCTCGGGGAACACAACCATCGCCAACGCCATCACCGTCGCCAACCTTGGAACCGGGCTTGTCAGCATCGGCGGGACCAACACCGGATCAGGCAGTTACAACGCCTGGACCGGAACGCTGACGCTCAACAGGAACGTCCAGTTGTTTGGCGACACAACCCCAGGCTCCAGCGGTCGCACCTCCTTCCTCGGCCAGATCACCGGCTCCGGAGGCATCACCGTCACCCAGGGGCGCGTGACGCTCCAGAGCACCACCAACAACTTCACAGGGCCAGTGGTGGTCAACAGCGGCGCGACGCTGCAGTTGGATGTCGCCAACGGCATCAATGAAGTCATTCCCAACTCGAGTGCGGTGACGGTGAACGGTGCCCTGAACTTTGCTTCCGGCGGCGGCACGGAGACGATCGGATCCCTCGCCGGATCAGGCACAGTCAGCTCGGTCGTTAGCGGCACCTACAGCCTGATCATCGGGGGCAGCAACAGCACCACCTTCAGCGGCGCGATCAACAATGGAACAGGAACGATCGGCCTGACTCAGAGTGGTTCGGGAACCCTCACTCTCACCGGCAACAACACCTATACCGGGAATACAACCATCACCAATGGAGGCACCCAGGTTCTCAACTTTGCCTCGTTTGGCTCGGGTGCCCGTAACTACGTTATCTCCTCGAACTCCGTCGTGGTGCTGAACGCCACCAGTACCATCACTGCGGCTTCCGGAAGTTCCGCCATTGCCGGTTCCGGAACCCTCCTTGTTACCAACGGCCTGCTCTGCACAACCAACGATTCGATTCTGACGATAGCGATGGGGTCAGGCGGGCTTATCAATGTGGCTGCTGGAGCCACCGTCCGGAACGGAGGGTGGAAAAACATCAATTGGACCAACAATCAGGCCTCCATGATGCTGGATGGTGCTGTCGATATTTGGGATGGACAGGACATCTTCATCGATGCGCTGAATGGATCCGGCGCGGTCACCAATTCCGACCAATACAGGGGAAACATCAACTTCACGCTCGGCGCGGCCAATGGATCGGGAACCTTCACGGGTCAACTCACGGCGCCCAATCTCAGTGTCATCAAGTCCGGCACAGGCACCCAGATCCTGGCCGGTACGAATACCTATACCAACTCCACCACCATCTCCGGCGGCACGCTCGTTATCTCCGGTCTGCTTGGAAACGGCTCCTATGCCGCAAGCATCACCAACAACGCCTCGCTTGCCTTCAGTAACTCCGCCAGCCAAACCCTGAGCGGCGTCATCTCCGGAAGCGGCACGCTCACGAAGGCCGGCCTCGGCACGTTGACGCTCTCGCAGGCGAACTCCTACTCCGGCGGCACGACGATCACCGGCGGCACGGTCCAGATTTCGGCTGGCGGCTCGGCTGGCGGTAGCACTGCCGGCCTCGGCACGGGCACCGTGTCGATCGCCTCGGGCGCCCAACTGACCTATTACCTGAGCACCACCGGCTCGCACACGATCACGAATGCCTTCGCGCTCTCCGGCGGCACGCTCTATAGCGAGGATGGCAACAACACCTTCTCTGGTCGGGTCACGCTGGCCTCAGGTGCGAGCACGATCTCGTCCCGGTATCAGGACACGATCACGCTCTCGGGCGGCCTCGCCGGCTCCGGCAACGTGCTCTTCACGCAGGCCGGCGGTCTTGGTGACGGACCGACGTATGTCCTCTCCGGCACGGGTGCGAACACGGGCACCGTTCGCGTGAGCGGTTCTTCGAATGGCAGGATCACGAAACTGCAGGTGGCCAACGTGAATGCCCTCCAGAGCGCCACGCTCGACCTCGCCACCGGCGACGTGGGCACGGTCGAGTTCAGCGTTCCTGGCACCAACACCTACGCCCTCGGCGGCCTCCAGGGCGCCCGTAATCTGGCCTTCGGCGGTAACTCGCTCTCTGTGGGCGGTAACGGCCAGAGCACCACCTACTCCGGCGTGTTGACCGGCTCCGGCAGCCTCACGAAGGTTGGTGGTGGTCGGCTCGCCCTTGCCGGTGCGAACACGTTTTCGGGCGTTACGAACGTCAACGCCGGCGAACTCGCGCTCAACGGCTCGATCGCCGGCGGCCTGAATGTGGCCTCGATCGCGAGCCTGAGCGGCACGGGCACGGTGGGCGGCAACGCCACGATCATCGGCACCCACTCGCCCGGCAACTCGCCTGGCGCCCAGACGTTCAACGCCAACCTCACCTACCAGGCCGGTGCGGTCGTGAACTGGGAGCTGATCGCCAACAACACGGGAGCACCGGGCACGAACTACGACCAGATCATCATGCCCACGGGCAACCTCGCCTTCTCCGGCTCGACGACGCTCGCCCTCTCCTTCAACAGCGCGGGCAGTGTGGTCGACTGGACGAACGCGTTCTGGAACGTGAACCGCTCCTGGACGGTCTACGACCTCTCGGGCGGTTCGACGACGGGTCTCGGTAATCTCGTGCTCGGCGGCTCGCTCCTCGACTCTCTCGGCAATTCGCTCTCGCCGACCGCCCGCGGCTACTTCACGACCTCGCTCTCCGGGCAGGACGTGATTCTCAACTTCGTCGCTGTGCCCGAGCCCTCGACCGTCGGCCTGGCCCTCGCCGGCCTGGCCTGCGGCGGCTGGATGGCGCGGCGGCGGCGCTGTTCCTCGTAAATCCTCGAGTTCACCTTGAGAATCATCACGCGCAGCAGCATCGCGGCGTTCGTCATCTGCCTCGTGGCCCTTTCGGGGGCGGTCCGTCCGGCCGCCGCGCAGCAGACGAGTTGGAGCGTCTCGAACGCCGGTGATCTCACCACGGCGCTCGCGGGGGCGTTCAACAACAACGTCACGAATCCGAGCCTGCTCAACACGATCACGCTCACGGGCAGCATCTCCGGCTCGAGCCAGTGGATCGTGAACGCCAACGTGAACATCGTGGGCAACGGCTACACGATCAATATGAACAACACCGACCGCGCCTTCTTCATCGCCGGCGGCACGGTGAGCGTCAATAATCTCACGATCCAAAACGGCTTCGCCCGCGGTGGCACGGGCTACGCGGGTGCCGGTGGCGGCGCGGGGCTCGGCGGGGCGATCTTCGTCGGCAGCGGCACCTACTATGGCGGCGTCGATCCTGTGAGCGGCACCGCGTCGGTCGCGGCGCTCGGCATCTCGGCACCGGCCGTCACGCTGTCCGGAGTGGCGTTCTCCGGCAACGGTGCCCGCGGAGGCAACTCGCCCACGGCTGACCAGACAGGCAGCGTCCTCACGCAGGGCGGCGGCGGCGGCATGGGTGGCGACGGCGGCCAGATGATGGGTTCGCTGCAGTTGAGCATAGGCATGGGCGGCGGTGGGTTTGGGAACGGGGCTGCGGGATCCGGGTATCCCACGTCGACCATGACGCCTGCAGGCTCCGGAGCGATGGTGAATGTGATCGTGCCCTCGGGAGCCACGACCACCGCCGGCCCTGGCGGCAACGGCAGTACGAGCGGCTCCGGCGGAGATGGTTCGCCGGGCGGAACACTCGGCGGTGGCGGCGGCTCCGGTGGTTGGGGCGTCGAAACGCAGGGCTCCGGCGGCGGCGGCGGCGTGGGGGGCGGTCGCGGCTACTTCGCCAACGGTAATCCCCCGACCGGCGGCGGCAACGGCGGCTTCGGCGGCGGCGGCGGCGGCGCGGCGGCGAATAACGGCGGCGGCGGCAACGGCGGCTTCGG
>RFPF01000280.1 GCA_009926295.1 Planctomycetia bacterium | reverse complement strand
CGCCCGCGGCCACCGCCGCGCTCGATCGGTACGCCTGCGCGTTGGCGGCCGGTGCCACCTTCCAGGCCACGGCCGCCGGATGGACGTCGATCCCGAAAAAGGTGCCGCCCTCCGTTCCGAAGAAGACCCGCCCGCCCGCAGCCGCCGGCGTGGTGCCCGTGGGACCGTCGATCCGCACGGCTGATGTCTCGGCGCCCGTGACGACGTCGATCGCGTGGAGGTTGCCATCGCAGCCGGCGATGAACACCCGCCCCTCGGCGACGCTCGGCGAGCAGCGGATCTGGTCGGCGATCACGTGCTTCCAGAGCACCTTCCCGTCGGCGAGGCCGAGGCAGGCGAGCGACGCATCCTGGGATCCGACGAGCACGCGGGCGGGTGCAGCGTCATCCTTCACCAGGATCGTCGGCCCGCCCGAGATTTCGCCGTCGGTCTCGTATTCCCAGACGACGTCGCCCGCGGTGCGGTCGAACGCCCGTACCACGCCCGTGTCGTCGCCCACCACGACAAGCGGCAGCGCGGCATCGAGCGAGACGGCCGCCGCGGAAGGAAAGCCCGCCGCCTCGGTCTTGAACGACCAGCGCGATGTGCCCGTCTCGAGATCGAGCGCGTGAAACGTGCCGTCGAGGTCGCCGATGTAGATGGTGCCCGCAGCGATCACGGGCACCGCACCGAACGACGTTTTGTCGAACGAGCGTCGCCAATGCTCCGCGAGCGGCAGGTCCAGAACCACCGCCGAGCGGCCGGTGGCCGCGGCGGACCCGCGGGCCATCGGCCACGCGTCGGCCGGTGCGGCATCGATCTCCGCGGCGCCGGCCGTGGCCGCCAGCGCCGCGAAAACCGACGTGCACAGGCAGGCGAGGCACCTCATCGGGCGGCCTCGTAGAGCCGCGCGAGCTCGGCCGCGCCCACGGGCCGCGGGTTGAAGCCCGCCGTCCATTGCCCCGCGGCCTGCCGGGCCAGACCGGCCGTGTCGGGCGCGGCGACGTGCGCCGCGGCGAGCGTGGTGGCGAGCCGCGACTGCGCGAGCACGTCCGCCAGCCATCCGGCGAGGCGTTCGCCCGCCGCGTCGGCCGGGCACTCGAGAGCGATCTCGCCGAGGAGCTCTGCATAGGCGGCTCCGCAGGCTCCGCCATTGAATCGGACCACGTGCGGGAGCATCACACCCACGGCCTGCCCGTGGGCGACGCGGTGGGCCGCAGTGAGCGGATTGGCCAGCGCGTGGGCCGCGCCCAGCATCGAATTTTCGATGGCGAGGCCGGCGAGCGCGGCGCCGAACTGCACGGCCGCCCGCGCGGCGACCGTGCCGCCGTCGGCGAACACGTCGGGCAGATTCGTCGCCAGGAGCCGGAACGCCTCGCGCGACAGGGTCCGCGACGCGGGGGTCGCCGCCCGGCTCACATGGCTCTCGACAGCGTGCGACAGGGCGTCGATGCCGGTGAGCGACACGAGCGAGCGGGGCTGGGTGAGCGTGAGGGTGACGTCGAGGATGGCGATCCGAAACATGGCACCCGCCGCACCACAGGCCATCTTCAGGCCGGTGGCCGGATCACTCACGAGTGCGAACGACTGAGTCTCACTGCCGGTGCCGGCCGTGGTGGGCACGGCGATCGAGGGCAGCATCTCAGCGGCGGTGGAGTCGCGGCCGCGGTAGTCCTGCATCCGGCCGCCGCACGAGACGAGGAAGTTGATCCCCTTCGCGCAGTCCATCGACGAGCCGCCGCCGAGCCCCACGAGGAGGTCGGGGCGGAAATCCCTGGCGAACTCGGCGCCGGCCGCGACGTGGTCGGTCGTCGGATTCTCGCCGAAGGCCGAGAACACGGCGCACGTGACGCCCTCTCCGGCGAGCGATTCGAGGGCCGCAGCGGTATGCCCCGCCTCCACGATTCCCGGGTCGCTCACGACGATGGCCCGCGCGGCGCCGAGGTCGCGGGCGAGTCGCCCCAGCCGGCCGAGCGAACCCGGGCCCACCACGAGCCGCGGCCCGCCCCGCCATTCGAAGTCGCCCGTCGCGAATGCCGCCGCGCCGGCCATCACGCCGCGCCCACCGCGCTGGCGGCCGGCACCTGCAATGCCCGCGAGCGGTAGAGGAAGTCGATGATGTTGCCCTCGTGCGGCTGGAGCCAATCGAGCTTCGTGGTGGGGATGGGGCCAAGATTGAGCCGATCGATAGCCGTCGAGTCGATGAGCCTTGCCTGCAGGGCCGGGTCGTCGGTCAGCGCCGTCGCCACGAGCGTCGGCCCGATGGCGTCGAGCAGCCGTTCCTGCGGGCACTTCACGACGCTCACGAAGGGAAACATGTACTCGGCCTTCGCGATCTCGGGCTCCGGCGACGCGCAGTGGACGACCGTGGGCCGCAGCCAGCCGCACCGCTCCCCCTCCACGAACCGCGGGCCGTAGGCGGCGGTGGCGTGCGTCACGCCCGGCGCCTTGAGTCCGGCCTCGATCTGCTCCCACGTGGCCTTCGCCGCCCCCGGCACGGTGAACGCGGCGAGTTTCGCCTCGGGATCGTCGGGCGGCTTCACCTCCACCGGCCCCATCCGCTCGGCCAGCGCCGCGGCGATCGCCTCGGTGTGGCGGCTGGCATAGACGGCCGACGCATTGATGCAGCCGCGGCCGCTGTTGGCCGCCACGCTCTCCACGATCACGTCGAGATGCCGCTCCCAGTCGTCCACGCAGTCGTCGCCGAACAGGATCTTCGAGAACCCGGGCCCGTGCACCTGAACGTTCGGATTGCCACGATACTGCTCGACCGTCTTCGCGCTGCCGAAGATCATGCTGCGCCGGCAGCCTGCGAGGATCGCCGCCCCGACGTCGGTGGCCCCGGGGTAGAGGCCGATCGCCTCGGCCGGGATCCCCGCCTCCACCATCGCCGCTGCCATCCGGTAGGGTGTCCAGGGCTCCTGCCCGCCCGGCTTGAGCACCAGCCCCACGCCGAGGGCGATCACGGGCAGCCAGAGCGTGTGCACGCCCGGCGAGTTGGAGGGCAGCACGAGCCCGAGCACCGGCGACTGGGCCTGGTAGCTCACCACGACGCCGCGGTGCTCCTGCCCGTAGCCGCGCCACAGGATCTCGGGAGGCAGCCCGCGCGACAGGGCGTCGAGCATCCGGTCCATGTTGGAGAGCACGAACAGGTTCTTCTGCATGTTCGCGCGGCACAGCGTCTCGGGCAGCCCGGTCGTGGCCGACTGCTGCTTCACGAAGTCGTCCGGAGACTGCTTCGCGTCGCCCATCGGGAGCGTCCCGTGGGCGTAGAGATTGCCCGCCGTCTGGAGCCGCTCCACGATCTCCTCCGGCTCGATCGCGAGGAGCACCGCGCGGGCCTGCTGCGCCTTCTGCAGGTCGCGGCCGAGCATCGCCCCGCCGATCTGGCTCACCTCGGCGACGGGCTCGCCGGTGAGAAAGTGGACGAGCTTCGTCCGTTCGAGCGACTCATACGGCTTGCCGAACCGCCAGGCGGGGAGATGCATGTGAGAGATCCTTGGGACTTTCGAAACGGTAGCATTCTAGCCTCTCCGTAGCACGGGCTTCAGCGTCTCATGCCGAAGCGCGCCGGCTCGTGACTGCCCAGCCCCGCTCGCCGGACGTTCGCCTCAGCCCTCCAGGCTTCGGCTCTCTGCATGTCCGCTTCGCTTTCGCCATCCTGGCTGCGCTCGCTCCCATAGCCCGGCTCTTTGGTCTGGGCAGTCCCGAGCCTCCTCAACTGGCTTGGCTCAAAAGGGGGAGGCTCGGGGTTGCCCCTACCATTGAGCCGGCGTATGTAGGCAAGCGCAGCCATGGATGGCGCAGCGCAGCCGGAGTCGAGCGAACGGAGGCCTGGAGGGCCGCAGTGAGCGTCCGGCGAG
>RFPF01000279.1 GCA_009926295.1 Planctomycetia bacterium | reverse complement strand
GTGTCCCGGGAGCCGGCGTATTTGACCAGCGGAGCCATGGATGGCCAAGCGGAGGCGCTCCCGCCGGCGCAGGCAAATCCGAGTGAGCCGGGGCCTGGAGGGCGAAGGCGAGCGTCCGGCGACGGGATACGGGGAGCCCGAAGCCGGCGCGCTCGCGTTGAAATCACTTCGCCGGGGCGAAGCCCTTCGCGATGTTCCCGAACACCATGGTCACCTGCTCGTCGGGCGAAGCCTTCTCGACCTTGCCCTTGCAGTTGTTGCAGCAGAAGCCCACCTCGGCGTCGCCGATCGCGAGCTGCGTGCCGTCCTTCACGGCGCCGCCGCTGAAGGGGCAGCCCTTCTGCACGAGTTGGCCGGTGCTCACCATCTGCTGGTGGGCCTTGGCGGCGAACTTCGCCGAATCGCCCTCGAACGCCTTCTGGCAGTTGCCGCAGCAGAAGTAGACGCTGCCACCGTCGAAGGCCACGCTCTTCTCGGGATTGCAGCCCTTGCCCGACACGGGGCACTTCGCATCCTTCGGCTCCTTGACGGCCGCCGACACCACCACGGCCGAGCAGAGCACGGCCACGCACAGACCAGCCAGACGGATCGACTTCATGACGCTTCTCCGGAGGTTCGCCGGCACGGGACTCTACGCCCATTCCGCTGGGCCGCAGCATATGCCCGCGACGCCGCCCGTCGCAATCGCTGATCGTCAGCGGTGCCGCGGCTCCGGCAGGGCCACGGCGAGGCCGGCGCCGGCGGCGATCACGGCCGCCCCCGCCACGAACACGGGTCGGAAGCCGATCGCGTCCACCGCCAGACCGATGAGCGGCGAGAGCACGAACGGTGCCGCGAGCGCCGCCCCCACGATGCTCACGTAGCGCGGATGCTCGGCGTGCCGCGGGGCGAGTTCGAGCGCGTAGTTCGTGAACAGCTTGAGCGAGATCGGGTTGAGGCCGAGGGGTGCATAGACGATCCAAAACCACTCCACGGCCACCGCATGCGGGAGAAGCGAGAGCAGGGTCACGACGAGCGGCGTCGCGGCCGAGAGGGCGACGAGCCAGAGGAGCACGACCCGCGTTCCGCGCCGGTCGGCCACCGGCCCGGCCACGAGGCTCACGACGCCGGTCGCGGCGTTCTGCACGACCACCCACGTGAGCAGGCTGCCGATCCGGCTGCCGAGGCGATCCCGGGCGAACGCCTGGTAGTGCGGAAACAGCATGAGCACGGCGGAGAAGCAGGCGGCGACGAGGCACAGCCGCACGAGCGCCGGATCAGACTTGAGCGCCGTGCGCCAGCCGCTGAACACGTGCAGCCTCGTCGTCGCATCGCCACCGCCATCGTGCGCGGTCTGCGGCTCGTCGGCCGGCTCGTCGAGGAACAGGGGCGCGACCGCTGCGAGCGCGAAGAAGGCGGCCGTGGCGGCGAAGATCTTGGGAAACCCGTCCGGCTGCTCGAGCCACGGCCCGAGGAGCCACACGGCGGCGAGGATCGCGAGCACGCTTCCCAGGGCGACGCTCACCACCATCGCCCGCCCGCGATGTCCGGGCGAGACGAGCTTGCCCTGGAGCGACGCCACCACGAGCTGGTTGAGCCCGTTCGACGCCGAGAAGAGCGCGTAGAGCACGAGGAAGAGCGCCGCGAGAAGGTCGGGCCGCTGCGCGGCGAGCGGCTGCCACGCGAGCGCGAGGATTCCGAACCACGCGGCCATCGCCAGGCTCGTGCGCAGGAGGGCCCACCGCTTGCGCGGCAATCGGGCGAGCGGGCCTGCGGCGAAGAGCGGCGGCACGCTCTGGCCGCCGCGGTTGAGCACGGGCAGGAGGCCGCGGAGCAGGCCCGAGTCGACGACGGCGTCGAGCACGGCGGGCATGATGATCGTCTCGGTCTTGAAGATCCAGCCGACACGCGCGATCACCTGGTAGACCTCGAGCGTGTTCCTGGCCTCGCGGCGGGCCGCGGCTGCGGCACCGGCGGCAGGGTCGTGGGGAGGCGTGGGCATCGGGTAGGCTTCTTCGGGCTCAACCGGCCACGCACGTGGCCCGACCGTCCGGTCGAGCATGAGGGTTTTCAGGAGTGCCGTCCATGACAAAGCGGACACTGCGTCACGATTGCGTGCTCCGGCTGTTGCTCGTGTGCCTCGTCGCGCTCGTCTGCGGGGGGGCGGCAGCCGCGGAGCGGCTCGTCTGGTTCGGCACGTTCACTCGCGGTACGGCGGGCTCCGAGGGGATCTACGTGTCGCGATTCGACGACGCCTCCGGCACGCTCACGCCGCCGGTGCTCGCGGCAAAAGTGAAAAACCCCGGGTTCCTCGCCTTCCATCCGTCGCTCCCCGTGGTCTACGCCGTGAGCGAGGTGGCCGACCACGACGGCAAGCCCACCGGCGGGATTCTTTCCTTTTCGATCGACGACCGTACGGGCGCGCTCACGAAAAAAACCGAACAGCCGTCCGGCGGCGCGGGCCCCTGCCACGTGTCGGTCGATCGCACCGGCAAGGTCGTGCTCGCGGCCAACTACAGCGGCGGCAGCGTGATCTGCCTCGGGCTCGATGCCGACGGCGGCCTGCGTCCCGTCGCAACGGGTTCGCCGGGCGGCCTTCTCCAACACGAGGGCAAGAGTGTCAACGAAAAACGCCAGGAAAAGCCACACGCCCACTCGGCGTATGCCGCGCCAGACGGTCGCTTCGCGATCACGTGTGATCTCGGGATCGACAAGGTGCTCGTCCACGCGCTCGACACGGCCAAGGCCACGCTCGCGAGCCATTCGTTCGCCGCCGTGAAGCCCGGGGCCGGCCCGCGGCATTTTGCGTTTCATCCGAGCGGCCGCTTCGGCTACGCGTGCAACGAACTCGATCTCACGGTCACGGGTTTTACATTCGATCCCACCGCAGGCTCGCTCACGGAATTCCAGACGCTCTCCACGCTGCCCGCCGACGTCGCCGACCACAGCGGCTTTTCGACCGCCGAGATCGTGGCCCACCCGAACGGAAAATTTCTCTACGTGTCGAACCGCGGCCACCACTCGATCGCGATGTTCTCCGTCGATGAAGCAACCGGGAAACTTTCGCTCCTCGGCGTCGAGCCGATCCGCGGCAAGACGCCGCGCAACTTCGTACTCTCGCCCGACGGCGGGTTCCTCCTCGCGGCCGGGCAGGACTCGAACACAGTCACGGTGTTCGCGATCGACCCGGCGACGGGCCGGCTCAGGTTCACAGGCACGTCGATCGACGTCCCGAGCCCGGTCTGCATCCGCTTCCGCCCGCGCTAGGGAGGTTCCGGATGTTGCTCCTGATCATCCGCCCCGCCAGGCCGACGCTTGCCGAAGTGCCATTGGCCGACCTGGCCTTTGAAACAGGCAAGAAGACCCCATGATTCACCTCGCCCCCGATGCCACTCCGATGGCCCTGGCGGATCTTCAATCGCTGATCCGCACGATGTATTCGTCGAAGGACGAGGCGCAGGGAGTCGACGGCACATTCATTGGCTGACGGAGGAGGTCGGCGAACTGGCAGCCGCCCTGTGCGAGGGGACGAAGTACGAACAGGCCCTCGAATTCGCCGACGTCCTCGCGTGGCTCACCACGGTCTGAACGACCGGACAGCCCGGATTCAGCATGCGATCCGGCGGAACGGAGATCGGCTTCACCCAGGGTGGAACTGCCCTCGGCGTTAACACTTGAGTGCACGTGGTGCGCGTGAGGTTCAAGCCCAGCAGGGCTTGAACCCGGTGCAAGTTATAATTCGTGGAGGAGCAGACCCCGAACGCTTAAAGTCATCGACTCGCCACCTGTCGCACTATCTTTATTCATGCGGCTGAGCCCGGTACAACGCGAGCAGATCATGCGGATCATTCGCGAATCCGCCGGTGACGATG
>RFPF01000278.1 GCA_009926295.1 Planctomycetia bacterium | reverse complement strand
GCCCGCCCAGGCCGCCCCGCCGCGGAAGCCGCCCGCGGCGGCCACCGGGCCGGTGCGGGCGGTGGTGATCGCCGTGTCCACCGGCGGGCCCACGGCACTCGCGGAGGTGCTGCCGGCCCTCGCGGCGGAGGGCCGCGTGCCAGTGCTCGTCGTGCAGCACATGCCCGCATTCTTCACGGCCCAGCTGGCCGAGCGGCTCTCCAGGCTCTGCGGCCGTGCGGTGCGCGAGGCGGCCGACGACGGCCCCGTCAACGCCGGCGACATCCTCCTCGCACCGGGCGGGCGGCACCTTGCCGTGACGCCCGCCGCCGAGGGCGCCCGCGTGCGGCTGACCGACGACCCGCCCGAGCAGTCGTGTCGTCCCGCGGCCGACGTGCTGTTCCGGTCGGCCGCGCACGTATGGGGATCGGGCACGCTCGGCGTCGTGCTCACCGGCATGGGCCGCGACGGGCTCGCCGGAGCGAGGGCGATCGTCGAGGCGGGGGGCGTCGTGATCGCCCAGGATGAGTTCTCGAGCGTCGTCTGGGGCATGCCCGGCGAGGTGGTGAAGGCCGGACTCGCCGACGCGGTCCTGCCGCTGGCGCGGATCGGACCCGAGGTGGCCCTCCGGATCGCGCGGCGCGGCCGATGAAGGTCGGCCCCGAACAGTTCGCGTTCCTCCGGGATCTCCTGCGGCGGCGCACGGGCGTCGTGATCGACGATTCCAAGCAGTACCTCGTCGTCGCGCGGTTGACGCCGATCGTCCGGCAGCGGGCCATTCCCAGCCTCGATACGCTCGTCGACCGGATTCGCAAGTCGGGCGACAAGGCCCTCGAGCAGGACGTACTCAACGCGATGATGACGCACGAGACGTCGTTCTTCCGCGACAAGAGCCCGTTCGAGACGCTGCAGGGGCTGATCACGGAGATGATCCCGAGGCGTTCGGCGCACCGGCAGCTCGTGATCTGGTCGGCCGCCTCGTCGACCGGACAGGAGCCGTACAGCATCGCGATCCTCCTCAACGAGCGGTTCCCCGACCTCGTGGCGACGTGGCGGATCCGGATCATCGCCACCGACATCTCGGAGCCGGTGCTGGCCCGGGCGCGCGAGGGCGTGTTCAGCGACCTCGAGACCAACCGCGGCCTGGCTCCGGATCTGCTGCGCAAATACTTCCGTCCTCTCCAGGGGAAGTGGAGCATCGCCCAGGACTGCCGGCGGCTCGTCGAATTCCGCTGCCTCAACCTGAACGGCCCGTGGCCGATGCTGCCTCCGTGCGACGTGATCTTCCTGCGGAACGTGATGCTCTACTTCGACATCGCGACCCGTGCCGCGCTGGTGGCGAAGATGCGGCGGGTCCTCAAGCCCGACGGCAGCCTGTTTCTCGGAGGGGCGGAGACGATGATCGGCATCGACACCGGTTACGAGCGGCTCTCGGGCGTCGGCTGCAGTTACTACCGTCCGAAGGCCCGCGGGTAGAACCACGGAATCCTGAAACGAGCGCGAGCCGCACGCGGGCCGCCGGGCCGGCGGCCGCCTACGATGGCCGCCACTCGAGGCCCAGGATCGAGACGTCGTCGAGCGGGCCGTTGGGCCGGCACCACTGCTGCACCGTTTCGAGCAGGCCGGCCACGGTGGCTTCGAGCGGCTGACCGCGGGTCGAGGCGATGCAGTCGGCGAGGGCCGGCTCGCCGAGCGGGTTCTGGTCCTTGTCCATCGCCTCGGTCACGCCGTCGGAGTAGAGATAGATGCGGTCGCCAGGCGCGAGCTGCAGGGTGGCCTGGGCATACTCGACATCGGGCACGAACCCGATCGGAAACCCCTCGGCACCGTGGTACGCCGGCGGCCCGTCGGCCGAGACGTGGAGCAGGGCGGGGTGGCCTGCCGAGATGTAGTCGAACCGGCCGGTCGGGACGTGGAGCACGCCGTAGAGGATGGTGAAGTAGAGCCCGGAGAACTCGTCGGCCTGGAAGAGTCGGTTGAGCTGGGTCGCCACTTCGGCGGGCGGAGCCACGGCGACCGTGCCGTCGGGACGCTGACGCACCAGCAGCGACTGCTCGGAGACCTTGGGGGAGAGGAACCGGCCCACCGTCACGGCCATCAGCGACGAGGGAACCCCGTGGCCGCTGACGTCGACGACGAACAGGCCCGCGTGATCCGCGTCGAGCGGGAAGAAGTTGAGGAAGTCGCCGGCGAGGTCCTGGCAGGGGACGTAGCGCCATGCCACGGCTGCCGCCGGCAGGGTGGCGTCATCGGGGGGCAGGAGCGACCTCTGCACCTTCGCGGCCGCCTCGAGGTCGCGAATCATGCGGGCGTTGATGGTCGAGATCCTCTCGTTCAGGTCCGAGAGCTCCGCGTTGGTCTGCTGGAGCCTGTCCCTCGCGATCGAGAGGTCTTCGTTGGCGGCGATCAGTTCCTGGTTCTTGGCGACCGCGTTCTCGAACGTCGAGACGAGGAGGTTGAGCACCTGCTGCCGGCCGGCCTGCACCCGGAACTTCTGGCCGGCGACCGCCACCTCGAGCGTCGCCTCCTGCGTTGGGTCGCCCAGCGGCGTGGAGAGGAGCGACTGCATGCGTCCGAGCAGGTACTCGGGGTCGTAGGGCTTGGTGACGTAGTTGTCGGCACCGGCGTCGAGGCCCCGGATGATGTCGATCGGGTCGGACAGCGTCGACATCAGGATCAGGGGAACGGTGCGCAGGGCCGGATCCCCCTTCACGGCCTTGCAGAACTCGTAGCCCGTCATCACCGGCATCTCGATGTCGGAGATGATGATGTCGGGCCGCCGCTCGCGGGCGAGTTTCAGCGCGTCGGCGCCGTTTTCCGCCCAGCGGACGGCGTGCCCGGCGTCCACGAGCCGCTTTTGCAGGATCCTCGCCTGGATGCGGCTGTCTTCGGCGATGAGGACGTCGACGCCGACCATCAGGTGAACGTGGCCAGCGCGGCGGGCGCGTCCTTGTGGATGCTGAACAGCTTGTCGAGGCTCGTCAGCTTGAATACCTGAAAGATCTCGGGGCGGATGCCGCACATCTTCAGCCGGCCGTGGCCTGCGGTGATCTTGCGGTGCAACTGGCCGAGCAGGCCGAGCATCGCGCTCGACATGAACTCGACGTTGCCGAAGTCGAGCAGCACGTCGGGCCCCGTGGCTTTCCCGAGGAGCGTCGCGATCTCCTTCTTGATCTCATCGAGCGTCGTGTCGTCGAGGATTTTCTTGTCCTTGAAGACCACCATGTGAACGTCGCCCGTCTTGCCGGTCTGGATCCTGCGATACGCGTCCATCGTGTTTCCTCTTCGCGCCCCGGTGGTCCGTTTCCGCACAGGGTAATCGCGGGTCGCGGCCCCGTCCATCGGCCGTGGCCTGCCCGGCCCGGTCGATGCCTCAGTCGCCCGTCACGATGTCGGCCGTGGCGAGCCACTCCAGCTCTCCGGGGTTGCCCGGCCCGTCGTCGAGCCGGATCGCCGCGACGGCTCCTTTCTGCATGCGGATGGCGGCGGATCCCTCGCCGATCGAGAGCGCGACGAGCCGGCCCACGCACGGCATGTGGCCCACCCAGGCGACCCGCCTCGCGTCCTGCCCGATCGTCCATTCCATGAGCGCAGGCCAGTCGGCGCTGGGCGCGAGCGCGTCGACGACCGCCGGCGGCGGCGTGTCGAAGATGTCGGTGAGGATCTCGGCGGTCTCCCGGGCCCGCACGAGCGGGCTCGTGGCGACCAGGTCGACCTCCACGCCGGCACGTCGCAGGTGGCGCGCGAACTTGGCGAATCGTCGGCGGCCCCGCTTCGTGAGCCGGCGGGCGTGGTCGTCGATGCCGGGTCCGGACTCCTCGGCCCAGGCGTGGCGGACGACGTACAGTCGGGTCGTGAGCGTGGCCATCGTGGGCGCGATTGTGCGTCCCGGCCCGTCCCGGGGCAAGTTCAGGCGCGGCGCCAGAGGCGG
>RFPF01000277.1 GCA_009926295.1 Planctomycetia bacterium | reverse complement strand
GCAAAAAAACTCCCCTTCGGCACGACCGGAAGCCGAAGAAAGGTGCCAGCGGCGTCCATTGATGCCCGCCGCCGAGCCAAGGAGCCTGCCATGTCCATTTCGAGGTCGATGTTTCTGGCCGCCATCGTGGTGGCCCTGGCGACGAGCGCCGTGCATGCCGAAGACTTGGCGGCGAACGTCGCCACGCGGATGAAGGAGTCGGCCGTCCTCAAGGGCTATCGCGTCAACGTGAAGTCCAAGGCGGGCACGGTCTGGCTCGAGGGAACGGTCGCCGACGCGAAGCAGATCGATGCCGCGATCGCCGTGGCGGAGGAGGTGTCGGGGGTGGAGCGCGTCGTGAACCGGCTCACGGTGGACACGACCGGTGGCACGGCGATGTCCTTTCCGATTCCCGCCTCGATCCGCTCGCTCGTGGGCCTGCCCACGCCCGAGGAAAAGCCGGCTGAAATCGCCGCGGTCGGGCCCAGCCCCGAACCCGCCGTGGAACCGGCCGCGGAAACCGCCGCGGTAGCGGCCGAGTTCGAGGCCGAGCAGGCTGTTGCGGTGGAGGCCGGCCCGGCGGCGATCACGCTCACCGAGGCAGTCGGCGAGGCCGCCCCGCCCCGCAAGCCGGCCCCGAAGCGAATCGCGGGCCAGGCGGCCCGACCGGTGCCCCAGGCTCGCCGGCCCTCGAGCGGCGTGCAGCGGACCGCCCTCAAGCGGCAGGAGATCGTGAGCCGGCCGATGGAGATGCAGGGCATGGAAGATGGGTATTTGGCGGGCGACCGGCTCGTCGACGGCCAGATGGTGCCCGGCACGATGCGGATCACCGAAGGGCCCTCGGGCGGGTACTGCCCGCCGGGCCAGGCTGGCATGGGCGGCATGGGCGGCATGGGCGGTGGCCCGATGCCGATGGGTGCGGGGATGCGCGGCATGGGCGGACCGGCTGGCGGCATGCCGGTGCCCGTCCGCGGCGACGGCCCGAACATGCCCAACTACGCGTGGCCCAGCTACGCGGCCTACCCCAACTACGCCGCGCTGCAGTATCCCACGCAGTATTCGCCGACTGCCTGGCCTTACATCGGTCCGTTCTATCCCTACCCGCAGGTTCCGCTCGGCTGGCGGCGGGTGTCGCTGGAGTGGGACGACGGCTGGTGGTGGCTCGACTTCGACGAGCGGCGGCACATCCACAGCCACCACCGCTAGGCTGAAGGCTCGGCAACGTGATCATGCGAAGAGCCCGCCCCCGCCACCGCGAGGGCGGGCTTCTTCGTGCACTGCCGCGGCTCGGCCGTGCATCTTTGCGCCGTCGGAAAATCCCGCAAGTTTTCCGGCCGGCCGGTCGATACAACCGGCACAGGTTTCCAGACGACCGCCCCCGGTGGGCAGCCAGAGGAGTTCGCCATGAAGATTCACGCCAGGCTGATCGCCTTCGCCCTCGTCGCCGCCGCCGGCACGGTCACGCAGACTGGCTGCTTCTGGCTCGCATCGACCGGCCCCAACCTCGGCCCCCTCGCGATCCCGATCCCCGTGCCGGTCGGGATCCAGAAGAACAAGGAAGACCAGTTCTGGAACTACGAGCGCTACGAGCGGTCGCCCGTGCTCGGGCCGATCCCGCCCGGCGGCCCGTGCGAGGCGCTCGACGAGCCGAGTGACGACGAGGTGATGCGGGCGCTGGAGAAGGCCCGGCCGGTGCAGGGCAACTGGCCGTTCCTCTACGAGGTGCAGCGCAACCACGTGAAGATCACGAAGTGCAAGATCGCCGACTACCTCGATCCGCCGCGGCACTACCCGCTCGCCGGCCCGGCCCAATTGCACCACGCCCACTACAAGTGCACCGTCTACTTCCAGGAGGTGAAGCGGATCGGCTGGCCGGTGCCGCACACCCTCGTGGACGAGGACTGCCAGGAAGTGCTCTACATCGACCACGACCACCTCCACATGGTGGGTGACGTCGACACCGGCTGCAACGCAAACTTCTAAACATAGCGCCCGCCGGGCCATCCATTGGCCCCGGCGGGCTTGCGCATTCGGAGTCACAGCCAAGGTGTGCCTCGAATGCGATGGCTCGGCGTCCTGCCGAGACACGCGTACGCTGCGGCAGGCCCGCAGGGATGCTGCAGCGCGAGAGGTAGCCCATCCATGGCTGGCCCCGGCGGGCTTGCGCATTCGGAGTCACAGCCAAGGTGTGCCTCGAATGCGATGGCTCGGCGTCCTGCCGAGACACGCGTACGCTGCGGCAGGCCTGCAGGGATGCTGCAGCGCGAAGGGCCGCCCTTTTGCTTCCGGCGATCGCGCAGACTACACTTGTGTGAGAGTCTCATGCGGGTTCCGCCCGCCTGCCACGGAGTGCCATCTGGTGCCACACATGCTTGCTTTCATGGGCTTGGGGACGGTCGAGCTGATCATCGTGGCGGGCGTGGTTCTCCTCCTGTTCGGCTCGCGGCTGCCGCGGGTGATGCGGTCGCTCGGCGAGGGGATCGTGGAGTTCAAGCGGGGCGTCCAGGGCATCGAGGACGAAGGTTCCACCCCGCGCGGCGACGGGCCTCGCTGACCGATCCGCGACGCTCCCCGGGAGGCAAGGCCGCATGTTCGGACTCGGGCCGATGGAGATCGTGGTGATCGGCGCGATTGCCGTGATGCTCTACGGAAAGCGGCTGCCGGAAGTCGGCAGGTCGGTGGGCCAGACCATCGGCGAGTTGCGCAAGCAGATGGCGGCGCTCTCACGCGAGATGGATCTGGCGGCACACGTCGACGGCACCGCGTCGCGGACGGTGTCTCGCCGCATCGGTGGCGGCGACGACGGGCCGCAGGTGTCGAGCCCGCGGTTCGATCCACCCGCGCCCGCGGACGACACGCCCCCGGTGTGAGCGACGCCCCTCGACGACCGGCTCACCGCCAGGCTCGAAACGGCTCGTAGAGCCGCAGCGAAAACATCACCTCGCTGGCGGCGAATTGGTTGGGCAGGAAACCGGGCTGCTGCTGGATCGCGTCGATCTGGAAGAACCGGTAGCCGGCGTCGAAGGTCAGCCTCTCGGTGACCTCCCAGAGGAGGCCGCCTCCGGCCTGCCATGCGAATGCGCCCTTGGCAGGCGCGCTCACGGCAACCCCGGCGAAGGTCTCACCGAGTTTGTAGCCGCCGCCGCCGATGCCACCGCCACCGTACACTCCGAAGCGTTCGGTGATCATGAAATCCCGCCAGATGTTCGTGATCGCCGACCAATTGTTGGTCAGGAAGGTGGTGGCGATGCCGTTGGCTTCCAGGCCGGTGTACTTGCTTCGCCCCATCCCCTCCAGCTCGAGCCGAAGCCGGCCGTGGCTTCGTTCGAAGGCCACGCCGAGGGCGCCGCCGGCATTGAACAGCGTGTCGCTGCTCGCGACGTCCCCTCGCCCGGCGACGGGGCTGCTGATGTTCGCGAAGGACGGCCCGATCATGCCGCTGATGTAGAAGCGACGCTCGGCGGTTCCGCCCCCAAGGCGCACGTCCTCGAGGGGCGCGCCCTCCCACGTGGAGGAACGGTGCGCGGGCTGGAGGTCGTCGAACGTCGAGAGGTCGATCCCGGGGCCGAGGTCGTCGGCCCGCGTCGTGGACACTGCCAGGACCGCCACTGCCAAGCACACCGTGCCCGCTAACGACCGCGACATAACGCCCCTTTCGACCTTCGAGGTCCGAAGTCCCCGTTGTGGGATTTCGGAGCCACCTGCCGGATCGGGAGTGAAAAAACGTTGCGGAGCGGACAATCGATATCGCCAGCAAGATCGCCGGCCCGCGCAATCCGCAATCTCTGGTCAGGCCGCAGGCTGGCGGGGCCTGTACGCGCGGTGGAAGCGGGTGTACGATTCCCCGGGTAAGTGGTGCGTTTTGATCGGAGAAACGCGGTGTTTTCAAACACGCGCGACCCGTTTCGGGCAGCTAGCTCAGTTGGTTAGAGCGC
>RFPF01000276.1 GCA_009926295.1 Planctomycetia bacterium | reverse complement strand
GGGTCGGGCAGGTGCCAGGTCTGCTGTCGCTGCACCATGTTCACGTAGTCGGCGGGGTAGAAATAGCCGCCGTCGGCGCCGTCCTTCCGCTCGGCCTTCGTGCCGCCGGCGCCCCAGAGATTGGGGTGGCCGACATCGTGGTCGTCGGGGATCGTGACGGTGGGCCGGTCACGGATCACGTCGCGAAACTGGAGGCCGAACTCGATCCAGCCGACCGTGTGCTGCGTGTGGCGATAGGTCTGGTCGCCGGCGAAGAAGAGCAGGTCGGGATCGGCCAGCCGCAGGCTTTTCACCAGCTCCTCGCGCGGCCCGGACGTGCTCGATGAGTTGCACGACATGACGGCCACCGTGATCTGCGGCTTGTCGCCGGGGTCGCGGCGGACGAGCCCCTCAAACACCGCCTCATCGCCATGCCGAACGCGGTACGGCCAGTCGCGTGACGAGTCCCAGCCGTCGACGCGGAAATGGACGTCCCAGCCGGGGTAGTGCACGTCCGCCTGCGCCACCTCCACCCAGGCGTCGCCGCGCCGGATCTCGAGCCGAGCCTCGCGGGGCTCACCGGGCTTCAAGGGGAAGAGTTGTGCGGAGAGTTTCAGGGTGCCGCGAGATACCGGCCGCACGGTCACGGTGTAGAGCGCGAAGGCGATCACATCGCGCCGCGGCACGTCGACGGCGAATGGCCGGCCTCCTTTCACGTCGGGCTTCGCCGTTTTGGCGTCTGGATGTTCCCACCACGCCCCCGTCGCCCACCCGTCGAGTCCGGGAAACGCAGCGCCGAACGGCTGCGGAGCGATCTCGGCGGTCGTGATCGATCCGGCCTGGGTAGTCGTCAGGGATGCCGCGAGCACACTCGCGACAAGACCGATGTTCCAACGGCGTCTGCCCATACGGCGGAAAACCTTGACGATGGTGTGTCGTTGAAGCGGGGCCGGTGGAGTGTTCTCATCCGGACTGCAACAATCATCCGCCGTGGCGCGTGCCGCCGCAACGGTGCAGTGGCCTTCCCCATGAGTCAGGCGCAGGACTTTCCGATGGCACGGTGTTCACGAGTGCGACGCTGGACATGGGCGACCGTGTGCCTCGCGGGCCTCGGTGTGGCCGGTGCTGGGAGAGCAGCCGCCGAGGACCCGCCGCCGAACGTCGTCTTCATCCTCTCCGACGACCAGCACTGGCGCGACTACGCCTTCATGGGCCACGAGCACCTGCGCACCCCGCATCTCGACCGGCTGGCCCGCGAGAGCCTTCTCTTCCCGCGGGGCTACGTCACGAGCAGCCTCTGTGCCCCGAGCCTCGCCACGATCATCACGGGGAGGTATCCGCACGAGCACCGCGTCGTCGGCAACGACCCGCCGGGCGGCCAGGGGGCGTTCGAGGCCGGCCGCGAGCGGATGAGCCGGCACCTCGAGGCGTGGCCGACGCTGCCGCGGCTGCTCGCCGCGCGAGGCTACGCGAGTCTGCAGACCGGCAAATGGTGGCAGGGAGACTTTCACCGCGGGGGATTCACCGAGGGGATGACGAAGGGCAAGCGGCACGGCGACGAGGGCCTCGACATCGGCCGCAACTCGATGCAGCCGATCTACGACTTCATCGGCCGCTCGCGCACCGCAGGAAAACCGTTCTTCGTGTGGTATGCACCGATGCTGCCCCACGATCCGCACGACCCCGCGCCGGAACTCGTGGAACACTACCGCTCGAAGACCGACAGCGTTCACGTGGCCCGCTACTGGGGCAACGTCGAACGGTTCGACCGCACGGTCGGCGACCTGCTCGACCACCTTGACCGCGAGCAACTCTCGGCGAACACACTCGTCGTCTATGTCACCGACAACGGCTGGATTCAGCGCATCGACTCGCCGCGGTTCGCCCCCCGCTCGAAACTCTCGCCGTACGACGGCGGCCTGCGGACGCCGATCATGCTCCGCCGGCCGGGCACGATCCGGCCGGGCACGAGCGAGGCGCTCGCAAGCGCCATCGACATCGTGCCCACCGTGCTCGCCGCCTGCGGCGTCACCGCCCCGCCCGGGCTGCCCGGCGTGAATCTGCTCGATGAAAAAGCCGTGGCGGCGCGGCGGCAGGTGTTCGGCGAGTGCTATACGCACACGCTCGTCGATCTCGACGATCCCGCGAGGAGCCTGCTGTGGCGCTGGACGGTGCGCGACCGCTGGAAACTCATCGTGCCGACCACGGCCGGAAGGCGTGCCCCTTTGCCGAGCGCCGAAGTGCAGCGAGTCGATCCCGAATCGCGCGCCCGATACGAGCGCGGCGAGATCGAACTCTTCGACGTCGGCGCCGATCCCGATGAGACGAGCAACCTCGCGGCAGAGCGTCCGGACGTGGTGATGGACCTCCGCACGAGCCTCGACGCCTGGTGGAATCCGACCGGTCCGGCACCGGCCGCCGGTCGCTTCCCCAATCTCGTCGTCTTCCTGGCGGACGACCTGGGGGCGCATGACCTCGGCTGCACCGGGAGTATGTTTCATCGCTCGCCGACGATCGACCGACTCGCCGCCGACGGGATGCTCTTCACGCGTGGCTACGCAGCGGCGCCCGTCTGCTCGCCGACGCGGGCGGCCCTCGTCACCGGCCGGCATCCGGCGCGGGTGAAGATCACGAACTTCATCGCCGGCGACCGCCGCGGCAGCCTGGTGCCCGCCGACTACCTCAAGTCGCTCCCCGCAGGTGAAGTGACGGCGGCCGAGCGGCTGCGCGAGAAGGGTTACGCGACCGGGATCTTCGGCAAGTGGCACCTCGGGCCACCGGCGGAGATTTCCAGGCACGGATTCGAGGCGACGGGCTCGACGACCGTCGGCCCCGGCAGCGGCCCGCCCGACGATCCGATGCATGCCAAGGCGATCGCGGCCCAGGCGGCGGCCTTCATCGAGGCGAACCGCGACCGGCCGTTTTTCTGCTACGTGCCGATGCACTCCGTGCACGTGCCGCTCATCACCACGCCGGAGCTGGCGGCCGAGGAGGGGCGGCGGTCGGTCGGCGTCGGCCCGCGATTCGACGTTCCACCGCCGGCGCCCCTCGGCGACCCGGCGACCCGCACCGTGCACAATCATCCGGTCTACGCGGGCATGATCCGCGAGATGGACGAGACGGTGGCGACGGTGCTCGCCGCCGTGGAGAAGACCGGCCGGGCTGCAGACACGCTCGTCGTGTTCACGAGCGACAACGGCGGCCTCTCGACCGCTGAGGGTGCTCCCACGTCGAACCTGCCGCTCCGCGCAGGAAAGGGATTCGTCTACGAGGGGGGCGTCCGCGTGCCGCTCATCGTGCGTTGGCCTGGGGTCGTGAAGGCCGGCTCGACATCGGACGTGCCTGTGACCACGCTCGACGTTGCCGCGACGCTTCTCGATGCGGCCGGTGCGCCGGCCCGCGCCGACGCTCCGCTCGACGGCATGAGCCTGCGGCCGATGCTTTCGGGCTCTGGCACGATCGCCCCGCGCGACCTCGTCTGGCACTATCCTCACTACTCGAACCAGGGTGGCCGGCCGGCGGCAGCGCTCCTCGCCGGCGACAGTCCGAAGGGGAGCCGCGAGAAACTCGTGGAGCACTTCGAGGGAGGCCGCGTCGAACTTTTTGATCTCGAGTCGGACCCCGGCGAGCGGCACGACCTCGCCGCGACGCGGCCGGAGCGGGCGAGGGAGCTCAAGGCCCGGCTCGATGCGTGGCGGCGGACCGTCGCGGCGGCGCTGCCGAGGGCGAATCCGCAGCCCGTCGACCCGTTCGCTCCCGGGGCGGAGCCGGCCCGCCCGGCGCGGCAATGAGAGGCTACACTCTGAGCATCCGACGAATCGTTTCTCACCGGGTACGAGGGCAGGGCATGCGTGGAACGTGGGATCGAACCTGGGCGGGCGTGATCGTGGCGGTCGTCATGGCCACGGCCTCGCGGGCAGGAACCGCTGCCGAGCCGGCGACGCCCGCGCGGCTGCTCGTGGTGACGGTGACGACTGGGTTTCGGCACGCGTCG
>RFPF01000275.1 GCA_009926295.1 Planctomycetia bacterium | reverse complement strand
CAGTAGTGCTGCAGCACGTCACCGCGGGAGGGCGCGACCTCGGGAAAGATGCGGGCCACAGCGGCGAGCAGGTAGCCGATCTCGTCCTCGTCGGCCCGGGCCGACGCCGGATCGCCGGCGAACGGGACATCGGTCGTGCCCACGAGCGTCAGCCGCGGCCCGAACGGCAGGATGAACACGGGACGGCCGTCGTCGGCCTCCGCGTACACGCCGCGATCACCGAGCGCCGCGCGGAGCGGCGCGGCGGCGACGACGAGGTGGCTCCCCTTCGTGCCGCCGATGAGGCGGGGCCCGACGCCCGCGAGGATGGCCTTCCGAGTGAGGTCGACCCAGGCTCCGGTGGCGTTGACGATCGCGTCCGGCCGCAGCCGGTGCACCTCGACTCCGGATCGGGCCGCGACCTCGAGCGCGCCGTCGGCCAGCCGCGTCGTGCGGGCGTGGGTGAGCAGGGTGAACCGCGTCTCCCGCTCCGCCGCGATGCGCCCGGCGTCGACGCAGAGTTCGACGGTGAACCGCTCCGGATGGAGCATCTGCGCGTCGTGGTAGAGCGACGCATGGGGAAAGGCCACGCGATCCACCGGCGGAAGGCCGGCCCCGCCCGCCGGCACCGCGCGGTGCCGGGGCCAGCCGGAGCCCGCCGCCAACGCGTCGTAGAGCGAGAGGCCGAGCCCCACCGTCACGCTGCCGCGGCCGCGCTCCGGCCGCCACGCGCGTGCGAGCGATTCAAATCCGAGGAGCCTCATGGCGGCCGCCGGGAGCCCGCCCCAACGCGAACGCACGGGAAGGTAGAACTCCAGCGGTCGCACGAGGTGGGGGGCGAGGTTGCAGAGCCGGTCGCGCTCCGCGAGGCTCTCGCGCACGAGGCCGACCTCGCCGTACTCCAGGTAGCGAAGCCCGCCATGGACGAGCCGCGTCGACCACGCCGTCGCACCGCAGCCGACATCTTCGGCCTCGACGAGCGTCACCTGCACGCCCGAGAGCAGGAGCTCCCGCGCCAGCGCCGCCCCGTTGATGCCCGCGCCGAGCACCACGATCGTCGTGTCGCACGCGGCGCGGCCGGGCATCGGACTCCTCCTGCGGGATCGGCCGCAACTATACTCGACCCGTCGGATGCGGTCGGGCCGGCCCCGCGGTGCGGGCGGTGGCCGCGAACACGAGGTTCCTCGCCATGACGCGGCCGCAGCGCGGCAGGCTCGTCGTCGCCGTCGTCGCCTGCCTGGCATGCGCCCAGGCGCGCGCCGACGATGCCGTCGCCAGCGCACTGTCGACCCCGGTGACGGCCGCGTGGACGGGCCTGCCCCTGCGGCAGGCCGCGGCCCGACTGGGGAAGGTGGGCGATGTCGCCGTGGTCGTGGATCGCAGGCTCGATCCCGGAACGCTCGTCTCGCTCGAGGCCGATGGAGAGCCTCTGGCCGACGTTCTGGCCCGCGTGGCGAAGGCCGCGCGGGCGGAGGTGGTGACCTACGCCGGGCACGTTCGCATCGTGCCCCCGGGTCGCGGGCCGGTGCTCGCCGCGGCCGAGGCCCGTCGCTTGGCGGAACTGCGGTCGCTCACGCCGCGGCTGCGGCGCACCGTGACGGCCGTGGAGCCCTGGGCGTGGGCCGAGGGCGCGGTGCCGCAGGATCTCGTCGCGCTGGCCGCGAACGGCATCGACCTCGAGGGCCTCGATCGCCTGCCCCACGATCACTTCCCCGGGGCCGAACTGCCGCCGCTCGCGCTCGCCTCGCGGCTCGACCTCGTCCTCGCCCACTTCGACGTACGGGTCGCCTGGATGCCGCTCCGGGCGAACGCAGCCGACCGACCCTCGTTCGCGATCGTGGACGTCGGCCCCGGGGACGATCCCCCGGCCTCGCCCCGTCCGCAGGCCCGCCGGCCCGAACCACGGCGGGCTCCCGCCGCCGCCGCGGCCACCTACACGCTGCGGGTCGCCGCCCCGCTGGAGGACCTGCTCGCGACCCTCGCCCGCCGGTTCTCCCTCGTGCTCGACCTCGATCGCGACTCGCTCGCCACGCTGGGCGTGAACCCGGCGGAGATCGTGCGGCTCGAGGTGGAAGACGCGACGCGGGAGCGGCTCCTCGACACGATCCTCGCGCCGCTCGGGCTCGCGTGGCGGATCGGTGACGGACGGCTCTCCGTCAGCGCCGCGCCCCGCTGACCATCCGCTCGGCAGCCGCGCGATTCCTGAGCGACGGCTCGTGCCGCGGGTCGATCGCGAGCGCGGCGGAGTACGACTCGACGGCATCGCCGTAGCGGCCCTGAGCGGCCTGCGCGACGCCGCGGTTGAACCAGGACCGCACGTCGTGCGGATCGTGGCGGATCGCGAGGTCGAAATCGAACTCGGCCTTGCGCGGCTGGCCGGTCGAGAGGTAGGCGAGTCCGCGGTTGAGGTACGCGATCATGAAGGTGCGGTCGCGACGGACCGCCGACGCGTAGGCGTTGATCGCCTCGAGGGGCCGGTCGAGCTCCACGAGCGCGAGGCCGCGCCACAGTTCGGGCCGGGGATCCTCATAGGCGATGCCGGCGGCGTCCTCGAAGTCCTCCAGCGCGATGCCGTGCAACCCGAGGTGAAACCAGGCGATGCCGCGCCGCAGGTAGAGCTCCGGATTCTGTGGATCGACCGCGAGTCCCTTCGAGCAGGCATCGACCGACCCGCGGAAGTCGCCGAGCCGCCTGTTGATCACGCCCAAAGCGAGGTGTGCGATCGAAAGCTGCGGGTCGAGCGCGGTGGCCTTCCGCAGGACGGTGCGGGCCTCCTCCAGCCGCCCCTCGCGGTCGAGTTTCTCGGCCTCGAAGAGCAGTTCCTCCGCGGGCGAGCGCTCCGGTTCCTCGGAGGGAGCCGCCTCCGGAAAGGGGGCGAGCGCGTCGAGGTCGCTCTCCCGCGCCGGTCGGGCTGCGGGCCGCTGCGCGGGAAGATCGCGTTGGGATGGTGCCGGCCGCGGCGGGGGATCGCCCGGCAGCGTCCGCTCCGGGAAGGGAACGGGCAGGGTGACGGGTGGCCGCTGCGGCGGTGCCGGGGGCGGTGCCGGCCGGTCGGGCTGCTTGCCGGATCCGAAGGGGTTGAGCTCGTCGGCGAAGGGATCGTCTTCGGGGATGCCGATCACGCCCGGCTGGCGGGCCGCGGCCTGCGGAGCCGAAAACACCGCGGCTGCGCACGCGATCGCCACGACCGTGGCCGCCGAGCGGACCGCGAGCCAGCGGTGCGGAAGAAGCGTGCGCGTGAGCATCATGGTTCTGACCAACGGCGGCTCGACCGAACGAGCCCATTCCCTGATCGGCAGGCGGGCGGCTGCGGGTGGCGTGGCGTCGCTACACCTCCTGTGACCCCAACAACCCTCCCAATCGCTCCTCGATGCCCGATTGGATGCGGCCGGCGAAAAGCCCGGCCATCCCGGGCAGTTGGAGCGTGACGAGCAGTTCCTCGACGAGGATCTCCACGAGGCCGTCGAACTGCATCCCCATCGCGGCCAACCGCACCCGCAGCCGCTCGTCGGACTCCCAGGACGTGTCGATCGGCCCGACGGCGTCGGAGTATTGGGCCTTCGCCCTCACGATGGCGTCGTCGATGCGCCGGCGAACCTCGGCGGGGGGCAGGCGGTGGGGGACGCGCACTTCGAGCGGCTTCATCACTGGTCGCTTTCTTTCGCGGGACGTTTGGCGGCCACGGCCGCCGCGACGCGCGCAGCGCTCACGCTGCCCAGCCGCGCGTCCCTGCCCGGCTCATTTGAGCAGACGGCCGAGCGGAGGGCGACAAGATCCGGCCCCAGCGACCACGCCGCCGGAATCTCGGGCAGGGAAATCCTGCCGGCGAGGGCCACGCCGAGGCCGTGGCGGCGCGCTTCTGCCACCCATCCGGCGATCTCCGCCCGCCGCCGCAGGCCGAACAGCCCCGGCCCCCGCTTGTCGGAAGAATCGACCAGGAGCATCGTGCAGCCCGTCGCGGCGGCGGCGGCGATAACGTCCGGCGGCGCGGGAGCGGCCACGGTGTCGAAGTCGGCGTAGGCGACGGCCACGTGCGCGGCC
>RFPF01000274.1 GCA_009926295.1 Planctomycetia bacterium | reverse complement strand
CACGCAGAAGAAGAGGTCGTCGATGCCGCCCAGCAGCCGCAGCGTCTCGCCCGCGACGCGGCTGCCCTCGCCCGCCCCGCCGAGGTCGGCTGCGACACCCGCGAGGTTCGCGGAGGGGGCGCCCGCCCGCTCGCAGGCCTCCAGGCCCCGACGGACGCCCTCCGCCGATCGGCCGACGATCGCGACGCGGGCGCCGGCCAGCGCGAGGTGCCGGGCGAGCACGAGGCCGAACCCGGCCGTGCCTCCCGCCACGATCACCCGTCGAGCCTGCCAGGTCATGCCGCGTCGTTCTCGAAACCTGTCGAACCCGCGAAGTCTACCTCCGCCCGCCCGCCACGGTGCGGAGCCCGCATGGTACGATCCACGCCCCGCCGGTCCTTCCCCGCCCTTTCCCGCCGAGAAGTCCGCCATGCCGACCTCGACGTCCGAGTCGCGAGAGATCGTTCGCACGAAGGTCGTGGCCACGCTCGGCCCCGCGTCGCGGGCCGAGGACGCCATCCACCGCCTCGTCGAGGCGGGCGTCGATGTGTTCCGGCTCAACATGGCCCACGGCTCGATTCCCGAGCATCAGGAGTCGCTCGACCGCATCCGGCGGGTGTCGGAGGCGACGCAGCGGCCGATCGGCGTGCTCGCGGACCTGGCCGGGCCGAAGATCCGCCTCGGCGAGCTGCCCGGCGGCGCGGTGGAGTGCGTCGAGGGAGCGCACGTGAAGTTCATCCGTGGGAGCGACGCCGGCGGCCCCGGCGAGTTCACCACGACCTACGCGCCGCTCATCGATGAACTCGCCGTGGGCGATTCCGTGATGCTCACCGACGGCACGATCAGCCTCCTCGTCGAGGAGAAGAACGCGTCTCACGCCCGCTGTCGCGTCGTGCAGGGCGGGCTCGTGCGCAGTCGCCAGGGGGTGAATCTTCCCGGAGTGAAGCTTTCCGTCGCGGCGATGAGCGCGGCAGACTGGCAGCATGCCGAATGGGCCGCCGGCGCCGGCATCGACTTCGTGAGCCTGTCGTTCGTGCGGAGCGCCGTGGAGGTGAAGCTGCTCAAGGAGCTGCTGCGCACCCGTGGCTCGGCGGCCCGCGTGGTCGCCAAGATCGAGAAGCGCGAGGCGATCGACAATCTCGACTCGATCGTCGACGCGGCCGACGCCGTGATGGTGGCCCGCGGCGACCTCGGCGTGGAGATCGACGTGGCGGGCGTGCCGATGGTGCAGAAGCTGATCATCCGCACCTGCCAGCGGTATCAGAAGCCCGTGATCGTGGCGACGCAGATGCTCGACAGCATGCAGCACGCCCGCCGGCCGACGCGGGCCGAGGCCACCGACGTGGCCAATGCCATCCTCGACGGGGCCGACGCCTGCATGCTCTCCGGCGAGACGGCGATCGGCGAGCATCCCGTCGAGGTCGTGAGGATGATGCGGCGGATCGCCCGCGAGACGGAGAGGCAGTATCTTGCCGACCGGTGGCACTATCTCGAAGGCCGCTTCCAGGCGGCGCGCGGGTCGGCCGGCGTGCTGCCAGTCTGCCGCGCTCATCGCCGCGACGGAAAGCTTCACTCCGGGAAGATTCACCCCCTGGCGACTGCGCACGAGCCCGAGCCGCATCGCGGGCGAGCTCGATGCGAAGCTGTTCGTGGTGGCCAGCCGCAGCGGCGTCACGGCGATCGCACGGTCGAAGCGGCGCGGTGCGGTGCCCACGGTAGGCCTGTCCGACGATGCGGCTGCGCTGCGGCAGATGGCGCTCTACTGGGGTGTCACGCCGCTCGCCTATGCCGCCACCCCTGACACGATCGCCCTGCTCGAGCACGTGACGGCCTGGGGGCTCCGCGAGGGCCGTCTGCAGCGCGGCGACCGGATTTTGCTGGTGGCGGGTTCCGGCTTCGGCACGGGCGGGCACAATATGGCCCTGGTTCACGAGGTCTGAGCGGGAGACATGATGGCGAAGCAAAAATGCGTGCTCGCGTATTCGGGCGGGCTGGACACGTCGGTGATCCTCGGATGGCTCATCGAGCAGGGCTATGACGTGGTCGCGGTGTACGTCGACCTCGGGCAGCCGTGCGAGGACCGCGAGGCGATCCTCAGGAAGGCCCGCGACTGCGGCGCGGTGAAGGCCGAGATCGTGGACGTGCGCGAGGAGCTGTGCCGCGACTTTGCCTTCCCGACGATGCAGTGGCAGGCCCGCTACGAGGGCACGTATCTACTCGGCACCTCGATCGCCCGGCCCCTCATCAGCAAGGTGTGCGTCGAGATCGCGCACCGCGAGGGCGCCACCGTCTACGCCCACGGCGCCACCGGCAAGGGCAACGACCAGTGCCGCTTCCAGCTCGCCGCCGAGGCGCTCGATCCCGGCATCGCGGTGCTCGCACCGTGGCGGATCGCCGCGTTCCGCGACCGGTTCCCCGGCCGCAAGGAACTGATCGAGTTCTGCGAGGCGAAGGGGATCCCGGTGAAGGCCTCCAAGGGGAAGCCGTACAGCTCCGACGAGAACTGTTTGCACACGAGCTACGAGGCCGGCCTGCTCGAGGAGCTCACCACCGACGGTTTCAACCTCGTCGATTTCGGCATGACGGTGTCGCCGCAGGCGGCGCCCGAGCGGCCCGAGACGGTGGCGATCGACTTCGAGGCGGGGGTGCCGGTGCGCGTGAACGGGAAGGCCCTCGAGTCCCACGAGGTCGTGCTCGCCCTCAACGAGATCGGCGGTCGCAACGGCATCGGTCGGACCGACATCGTGGAGAACCGTCTCGTCGGGATGAAAAGCCGCGGCGTCTACGAAGCGCCCGGCATGACGCTCCTCTACGAGGCCCACCGGCTCGTCGAGCAGATGACGCTCGACCGCGACCTCGTGCACCTCCGCGACCGGCTCTCTCCCGAGGTCGCGGAGATGGTGTATTACGGCTTCTGGTACTGCGCGAAGATGGACGCGCTCCTGTCCTTCATCCGCGAGGCCCAGAAGCCGGTGACGGGCGGCGTCACGCTCGATCTCTACAAGGGCAACATGCTCGTGAAGAGCCGGACGAGCCCGCAGAGCCTCTACGACGCGGCGATCGCGTCGATGGAGGGCGGCGGCTCCTACAACCAGACCGACGCCGAGGGATTCCTCCGCATCCTCGGCGTGCCCCTGCGGGTGCAGGGCCGGGTGCGGCCGAGGATGTGATGCTGCGCGGCCTGGCGCTCCTGGTGCGCATCGACGCGCGGCGTCCCGCCGCCTGGCTCGCGTTGGCGACGGCCGTTGCGGCGGCCTGGCTGCTGCCGCTGGCGACGGTTCCGGGATCTCCGCCGGCGCCGGTGACATCGATCCTCTTGGGCGGCGTGCTGGCCGTCATGGCGGTCGGCGGGCTCGAGGCCGCGGCCACGGAACGCGCGGGGCCGTGGTTTGCGGAGCGCGCGGCCTGGCCGCTCGCGGGCTGGGTCGCGGCAGCCGGGCTGCGGGGCGAAGCCGTGTCGCTCGTGGCGGGGGGCCTGGCGGTCGTGGCCGTGGTGTTCTCCTTGGTGGGCGCCTTCTACTACCTGCCCGACGCCGCGAGCGCCGCGCTCGCCGCCGCCGCCGCCGCCGGGGCCGTCGGTTGGGCGGTCACGGCGTCCGGAGCGGGCGGCGGTGCCGGCGTGGCGGCCGCGGTCGTCGTGCTGGCCATCTTCGCAGCCGGGGTCATGGCGTGTGCCACCCGGGGGCCGGCGGAGTGGGAGGTCGCGCCGAGGCACTCCGCGCGGCGGCTGCTCACGGCCCTCGCCATGGGCGGCGCGCTCACGGGCATGGTGGCATGGCTGTTGCTGGCGGAGGATCGAACGGGGCTCGACCTCGCGGCGTCGCTCGCGCTTTTGGTGGCGCTCGCCGTGCCGGCTGCGACGCTCGGAGACGGTGTGTCGCACCTCGCCGCGTGGCGGCGCGTCGAACGAGCCGCCCCGGTGGCCGATCCCCGCCGGAGGCTGCCGCCCGGCCGGCGCCGCGACATCCTGCTGGGGGTCCTCGTGCCCGCGGCGATCCTCGGCTGGCCACCGATCGTGGCGGCAACGCTCTCCGGGGCCGACGCG
>RFPF01000273.1 GCA_009926295.1 Planctomycetia bacterium | reverse complement strand
GATCCGGGCCTGCGGATCGGAAATGTGCTCGTCACGACGTACACGCGGCCTGCCGCCGCCGAACTCAAGCATCGCATCCGGACGCGAATGGCGGCGACGGCGAGACTGCTGCGCGACAAACCGCCCCTGCCCGGCTTCAAGCCGGATGAACTCGACGAGCGGCTGCTGGCGAACGCGGCCGATCGCCTCGCCAAGGCCCGCCGGCTCGAGCGAGCCGTCTCCGAGTTCGACACCGCGACGATCGGCACGATTCACTCGGTCTGCTCGGCCGTGCTGCGAATGGCCGGCATGCGAGTCTCTGATTCGGGCGACGAGGACCTCCGCCGGAGGATCGTTGCGGAAGTCGTGAACGACGCGATCGTCGCGGCCACTGCGGCAACGCCCGTGGGTGACCCGGAAGCGTTGACCCAGCCGCCTGTCTGGAGCGAAAAGGGGCTTTCGGCGCTCGTGGAAAAGCACCTCGGCGATCCGTTCATCATGCCGTGGTACGACGCCACGGGCAGGTCTGATGAGCAACTGGCGGCGCTCGAGACGGCGAAGCGGGTGCGCGTGCAGGAGCGGATGCGGGCGACGCCGAGTTTCGACGATCTGCTACGGCTTGCGCGCGACGAGGTCAAGGGCGACGACCCGAAGCACAAGTCGTTCCGGGAGTCGCTGCAGGCCAAATACCGCCTTGCGATCGTGGATGAGGCCCAGGACACGAGCCGCCTGCAGTGGGAGTTTTTGCACCTGCTCTTTCCGCCCGAGGGCGACCGGCGGCTCCTGTCGGTGGGAGACCCCAAGCAGGCGATCTACGGGTTTCGCGGCGCGGACGTCACGGCGTATCTCCGTTTCGCCCAGGGCGAGGGCAAGAAGGCCGGCGCGAAGCCGCCTCCACGGACGCTGCGGGTCAACTTTCGCTCCGACGGGCCGTTGCTCACGGGGCTCAATGCCGCCATGGCCGGGGCCACGTTCGGCGAGGGCATTCCCTATGAAGCGGTCGGCCCCGAGAAAAACCGCATGGCATCCCGGGTCGCGGGCCTGAGGCCCGTCGAGTTCATCGACGTCGGCGACGCAGGCCTTAACGACACCGCCGTCAGACGCGTGCACGAGCTGCTCACGTCGCCCTGTTTTCTCGATGGCGAGCCGCGGCCCTTCAGGCCACGGGAAATCTGCATCATCTGCCGGACCAACGACGTGGGCGCGGCGATCGCCGAGAGGCTCGGCAGGCTGTCGATTCCATCGGTCACCACCGGCACAGCCAGCGTGATGGCGGGCCAGACGGCGGAAGAGATCCGGGTTCTCCTCGAAGCGATGGAGCGGCCGAGCGATGCCGGTCGTGCGAGGCGGGCGGCCGCGACGGCGTTCTTCGGCTGGTCGCTCACGCAGGGTGGCGGGCTCGCGGACGACGTCCTGCAGTCGATCCAGGAGCAGATCGCCGGCTGGCATGCCGCGCTCGAGCGGAAGGGCGTGGCCGCGATGGCCGGGGCAATGATGGCCGACACGGACGTGGCGACAAGGTTTGCGGCGGGTCGAGAAGGAGAGCGGCGGGTCGTCGACTTCGGCCACATCATGGAACTGCTCCACGAGCGCACCAGTGGCCGCCGCACCGCCGCTCGTGTCGTGCTCGAACTGTTTGCCGAGCTGGCGGCCATGGACGAAAAAAGCGAGCTCGTGAGCCGCCGGGTGGAGAGCGACGAAGACGCCGTGCGCATCATGACGGTGCATGCTGCCAAGGGCCTCGAGTTTCCCGCCCTCGTCGTGGTCGATCCCTGGAAGGAGAAGGAGGTTCGATATCAGCGCGATGCTGCCGTGTTTTACGAAGGCGACGATCGGCTGCTCGACGTCGGTCTGGCATACTCCAACATCGGCACATCGGATCGTGCGAAGGCCCGGGTGATCGCCGCTGAAAATGAGGAGCGCAGGCGGCTTCTCTACGTGGCCGTCACGCGCCCACGGCACCATGTGAGCGTGCTCCGGACTGCCACCTGGCGGGAGTCGTTGCTCGGCAAGGTGATGGCTGGCGCACCAGACACCGCGGCCGACATCCCCGCGGACGCAGGCGACACGCTCGCGGTGCGGCGAGCCGACGAGCTGGCCGTGGCCCGCGAGTGGCGTCCATCCACTGCCACGCAAGCCACGCAACAAAACGACACCGCTCCCCTGCCCGCGCAGGTCGAGCAGACCTACCGTCGCACGTCGTTCAGTTCGATCACGAATGCCGCGCGGGGCAAAGCACACGATCCCCATGCGGCGCTCGGCCACGGCAACGATGAGCCGTCGGCACGTGGCGACGACGAGGACACGGAAGCGGTCGATCCGAGCGAGGCCGAGGCGTCGGCGGCCGCGGAAGCCGGGCCCGTCGCCGCCGGCCCCGTCGGCCTCGGGTCCTTCGTGTTTGAAGATCTTCCGGGTGGCAAGGCGTTTGGTACGACCGTCCACGACATCTTCGAGTTTCTCGACATCGCGCCCGGACAGTCTCGAGACGAGGTCACTGCCGCCGTCCGCGGGCTCGTCGAGCAGGTCGCCACGTCGCGATCGCTGCGGGAACGGCACGACGCGCTCACCGGCATGATCGTCGCGGCGCTCCACACGCCGTTCGGAGGCCCGCAGGAATCGCTATTTCGTGACCTGAGGCTCGTTGACTTTGCAAGTGGGCACAGGCTCGTCGAGCTCGATTTCGAGATGGGCATGGCCGACTTCGACCGGGGCGTTCTGGCGAGCGACATCGGCCGGGTGCTGCGGCAAACGCTGCCGCCGGGCGATCCGCTGCGAGGCTATTCACGGCTGCTCGCCGGGGAGTCGTTCGACGTGCCACTCGCGGGACTGATCAATGGCCAGATCGACGCCGTCCTGCGGCTGCCGGGCCGGCCGGCCGACGATCCCCGGCTGATCATCGCGGACTACAAAACGAACACACTCCATGGGGCCGACGACCCAGTGCCACTGGCCGCCTATTCGAGGCGGGGCATGGCGAAGGAGATGGCACATGCCCACTATCCGCTGCAGGCGCTCGTGTATGGCACGGCCTTGTGGCGCATGCTGCGCTGGCGGTTGGGCCCGCGGAAGCCGGCTGGCTGGGATCCCGGCGAATGCATCGCCGGCATCGTGTACGCGTTCGTGCGCGGTATGAAAGGCCCCGACACACCCGTCGATGCCGAGGGCCGCCGCTACGGAGTCTTTACGTGGGAGCCGCCCTCCACCCTCTGGCGGCGATTGAGCGACCTGTTGGCGGGCGACCTTGCAGGAGTGCGGTCATGACGACGACTTTTTCAGCGGAGGCTTCGGCGGTGATCCCGCCTGCAGATCTCGCGGCCTACGAGACGGCGGGAGTCGTTTCCGCCTGCGATGTCGCCGCGGCAGCCACGCTGGTGGGCATCGCCCGGCGGGCCGACTCCACGGTGTCGCCCGACCTGCGTGCGTGGATCGCGATGTGCCTGGCCCTGCGGGCTCCCCGGGATGGCCACACGTGCGTGCCCCTCGACGGGATTGATGCGTGGCGGGGCGACTTCGATCCAGCAGCAGCGGCTGCCGTCGGCTGGACCGACGATGTGAACGAATGGCACAAGGCGCTTCGATCCGCCGGGCCGCTCGTCGGGTCTCCGGGAGATCGTGCGCCTTTCATTCTCGAAGCGCAGCGGCTCTATCTGGCCCGCTCGCTTCACGAGGAGTGCGAGATCGCGCGGCTGCTCGAGGCCGCTGGGGATCGGCTCGAGATCCTGCTCGGCGGCCCCGGCACCGGCAAGACCACGCAGGTGGCGGTGCGACTGGTGGACATCCTTCGGGAAAACCCTGGGAAACGGATCGCGCTCGCCGCTCCAACCGGCAAGGCCGCCGCCCGCATGGCCGAGGCCCTGCAGCAGCGGCTGATCGATCCGAAGTCGCCCGCCGAGGTGAGAAATGCCCCGCCGGCCGTTCGCGATGCGATCGCGGCGGCTCACCCCACCACCGTGCACTCGCTTCTCGGTGTCAGGCCGCAGGGCTCTCCCCGCTACCGGTTTCGGGCGGAGAAGCCGATGGCCTATGAGCTCGTCGTGATCGACGAAGTGTCGATGATGTCGAGTTCGCTCATGTATCACCTGCTGGCGGCGCTTGGCGACGACACGCAGCTCCTGCTCGTGGGCGACCCCGACCAGCTCGCGAGCGTCGACGCGGGATCGGTGCTCGGCGACCT